>CAVBXH010000077.1:0-11995 GCA_963599475.1 Acutalibacteraceae bacterium
AATATATAGTAAAATTTCAATCCACATATTTCCTGCGCACATCGAAAGTACCTTAATGGGACGCGGGACGCACGGGACGCGGGACGCTTTGTGCCGCATCTGACTGAAAACAAGAGGGGGATGTCCGCCACAAATAAGGTAAAGAGAAACGGAGTTTTATTTTGCCATATCCCGAAATCTGCGTACCTTTGCAGCCGGAAAATAAAAAGAAGAAGACATGTCATACCTATTCTCATCGGAATCAGTATCTGAGGGACATCCCGACAAAGTGGCTGATCAGATTAGCGATGCCATTCTCGACCAGTTTCTGGCCTACGACGAGCACGCCCGTGTGGCCTGCGAAACCTTCGTGACCACAGGACAGGTCGTCATCATGGGTGAGGTGCGCAGCAGTGAATACATCGACCTGCAGACCATTGCCCGCAACACCATCAAGAAAATCGGTTACACGAAGGCCGAGTATCAGTTCGACGGCAACTCGTGTGGTATCCTCACGGCCATCCATGAGCAGAGCGACGACATCAACCGTGGCGTTGACCGTGAGGACGACGAGAACCAGGGGGCTGGCGACCAGGGCATGATGTTCGGCTATGCCACCAACGAGACAGACAATTATATGCCTGTGTCGCTCGACCTCGCACACCTCATCGTGCGCACGCTGGCCGACATCCGCCGCGAAGGAGAGAAGATGACTTATCTGCGTCCGGATGCCAAGAGCCAGGTGACCGTCCAGTATAGCGACGACGGCACGCCCGAGCGCATCGACACCATCGTGGTGTCTACCCAGCACGACGAGTTTGACGACGACGATGAGCGCATGCTGGCGCAGATTAAGTCCGACGTGCTCCAGGTGCTCATGCCGCGCGTCAAGGCACAGATCAAGAACGACAAGGTGCTCCACCTGTTCGACGACAATATCAAATACTACGTCAACCCCACCGGAAAGTTTGTCATCGGCGGGCCTCACGGCGACACCGGCCTGACCGGTCGCAAGATTATCGTCGACACCTATGGCGGCAAGGGTGCCCACGGCGGCGGTGCCTTCTCGGGCAAGGACTCCTCGAAGGTGGACCGCTCTGCGGCATACGCTGCCCGCCATATTGCCAAGAACATGGTGGCTGCCGGCGTGGCTGACGAGATGCTGGTACAGGTGAGCTACGCCATCGGTGTGGCCCGTCCCATGAATATCTACGTGAACACCTATGGCCGTTCGCACGTTGCCATGAGCGACAGCGAGATAGCCCGCCGCATCGAAAAACTGTTCGACCTGCGCCCGAAAGCCATCGAGCGACAGTTGAAGTTGCGCCAGCCCATGTTCCTTGAGACGGCAGCCTATGGCCACATGGGTCGTCAGCCCGAGGTGGTGTCGAAGACCTTCACCAGCCGTTACCATGAGACGAAGGTCATCGATGTGGAACTCTTTACGTGGGAGAAACTCGACCGCGTGGAGGACATCAAACGCGAATTTGCACTTTAGCATACATTCCATGCAACAGATAGACAGCATTGCACAGGGGCAGCCTGCAGAGCAGGACGGATTTCCGCTCTATTACCGCGAGGGTTCCTTTTCCCACGGTGCCATGCTTCATGCCGAACAGCCGGGTGGCAGTCCTGGTGTTGATGGTGCACCGATGCCTTACAGTGTCGGCAACGATGACATCATTACCCTGATACTGACGGTATGTTGTCTGGCAACCGTTGTTGGCCTGTCCCGTGTTCGTCTGTTTATGGTCCGCCAGTTCAAGACCTTCTTTTATCGTCCAGCGGAGGACACGACAGAAGTGAGGGAAACGACAGAAGAGACATGGTCTTTGACCCTTCTCGTCCTTGTTTCTGGTCTGACGATTGCCATGGTATGTTATTTCTATTGTCTCCATTTAGTGGGTCTCACCTATCTTCTCCCGTCCAATTATCTGCTTATTGCAGTATTCTTTGGCTTGGCAGTTGTCTATTTCTTGGGCAAGATGTTGATTGGTTTATGGGTCAATATGGTGTTCTTCGGTAAGGAAAAAAATGAACAATGGATAAAGGCGTCTTTTTTCCTGCAAGCGGTAGAAGGGGGGCTGATGTTGGCCGTCGTTTTGCTCTGGGTCTACTTTGGGTTGAGTTTCCGAACCACCCTTTACACCATAGTAGGAGTGGTTGTTTTAGTTAAAATACTATCGTTTGGAAAGTGTTTAGCTATCTTTTTCGATAGAAAAGTCGTCAATCTTCATTTTTTTTTGTACTTTTGCACCCTCGAAATAGTACCGTTGATTGCCCTTTGGGGCGGTGTGGTATTCATAGGAAATAATCTGAAAATAAATTTTTAGGACAACGATGATCAAGAAGATTTTAGTTTCGCAACCAAAACCATCCAGTGAGAAGTCGCCGTATTTTGACATTGCGGAAAAATATAACGTAGAGTTGGTGTTCCGTCCTTTCATCAAGGTGGAGGGACTTGAGCCCAAGGAATTTCGTGCACAGAAAATCAATATTCTTGATTTCACGGCCGTTGTCTTCACCTCTCGCCATGCCATCGACCACTACTTCACGCTGGCCAAGCAGATGCGTATCACCATCCCGGAAGACATGAAATATTTCTGTGTGACCGAGACAATCTCGCTGTATATCCAGAAATACGTACAGTACAGGAAGCGGAAGGTGTTCTTTGGCAATACGGGAAAGATTGACGACCTGCTGCCTACCATGGTCAAGCACAAGACGGAGAAATACCTCGTACCGATGAGTGACGTGAACAGCGGTTCGGTAGCCAGCCTGCTGGAGTCGAAGAAATTGAATCACCGCGAGTGTGTGATGTACCGTACCGTGAGCAACGACTTTACTCCACAGGAGGTGAAGGACTTCGACTACGATATGCTGGTGTTCTTCAGCCCTTCTGGAATAGAATCGCTCACCAAGAACTTCCCGGAGTTCAATCAAGGGGAAGTGGCCATTGCCACCTTTGGTCCTGCCACGGCAAAGGCTGCTCGCGATGCCGGGCTGCGCCTTGACTTGGAAGCACCGTCGGCACAGTATCCCTCGATGACGGCAGCCCTTCAGCACTATTTGGAGGAACACCAGAATAAATAGACCTTTTCCCCATGGCTACCCATACGCTCTGCAAACAGGAGCGGCTGTGTGGACAGCGGCTCACGGAACAGCTCTTCGACAGGAAGGAAAGCCGTTCTGTGGCCTTGTTCCCTGTACGCGCTGTATGGCGCGAGACGGAACGTCGGGAAGAGGACCCGTCGGTCAGGCTGCTGGTCAGCGTGTCGAAGCGACATTTCAAGCGCGCCGTCAAGCGCAACCGCGTGAAGCGGCAGCTGCGCGAGGCTTACCGCCTAAACAAGGAGGTGCTCACCAGTGCTGTGGAACAGCAGTCGGGACGCGCTCTGTCCGTGGGCTTCGTATGGCTGGCAGACGCCCTCTTCCCCACAGCGGTGGTGGAGGAGAAGGTGGTCGGACTGTTGAACCGCATAGTCGGAAAGCTATGACGGGATTGTGGATGCGTCGCGCAGCAAAAGCCCTATCGCGGGTTGTGGTGTGGATGCTGATACTCCCCATCCGTTTCTACCAAACGGCCATCTCTCCGCTGACGCCACCCTCCTGTCGCTTCACGCCGACGTGTAGTGAGTATGCGCGGCAGGCCCTGATCAAGCACGGACCCGTCAAAGGACTGGCACTCGCCATTCGGCGCATTCTCCGCTGCCACCCGTGGGGTGGGGAAGGATACGACCCCGTCCCGTAGCCATCGCGGAGTCCACACAATGAAATAAATAGAAAGTATAACATAAAACAATATCGTCAAGATGAAAAACTTTGTAGAAGAACTCCGCTGGCGCGGAATGCTAGCACAGATCATGCCTGGCACGGAAGAACTGCTCCAGAAAGAAATGGTGTCGGCCTACTTGGGGACGGACCCCACTGCCGACTCGTTGCACATCGGCCATCTCTGTGGCATCATGATGCTGCGCCACCTGCAGCGTTGCGGCCACAAGCCTTTCATCCTCGTCGGTGGAGCCACCGGCATGATCGGCGACCCGTCGGGAAAGAGCCAGGAGCGCAATCTGCTGAACAACGAGACGCTCTACCACAACCAGGAGTGCATCAAGGCGCAGGTGGCCAAGTTTCTGGACTTTGACTCTAAGGAACCTAACGCGGCCGAGATGGTGAACAACTACGACTGGATGAAGGACTTCACCTTCCTCGACTTCGCTCGTGAGGTGGGTAAGCACATTACTGTCAACTATATGATGGCCAAGGAGAGCGTGCAGCAGCGTCTCAACGGCACGGCACGCGATGGCCTGTCGTTCACGGAGTTCACTTATCAGCTACTCCAGGGCTACGACTTTCTCTATCTCTACCAGCATCGGGGCGTGAAGCTCCAGCTGGGAGGCAACGACCAGTGGGGCAATATGACCACCGGCACGGAGCTGATCCGCCGCACCCTCGGCAACGATGTGGAGACCTTCGCCTTGACCTGTCCGCTCATTACTAAGAGTGACGGCAAGAAGTTCGGAAAGACCGAGAGTGGCAACATCTGGCTGGACCCCAAGCGCACCACCCCGTATAAGTTCTACCAGTTCTGGCTCAACGTCAGCGACGAGGATGCCGAGCGTTACATCAAAATCTTCACCTCGCTGGAGAAGGAGGAGATTGATGCCCTTGTCATGGAGCACCAGCAAGACCCAGGTCGCCGCATCCTCCAGAAGCGTCTGGCCGAGGAGGTTACGCTGATGGTCCACTCGCAGGAAGCCCTCGACACGGCAGTTGAAGCTTCGTCCATCCTCTTCGGCAAGTCGACGAAGGAGGGGCTGGAGCGTCTTGACGAGCAGACCTTCCTCGATGTCTTCGATGGTGTGCCGCAGTTCGAGATCGGCAAGGAACAGTTGAACCAGCCCGCCATCGAACTCCTCACCACTGTCGCTCCCGTGTTCCCCTCCAAGGGTGAGATGCGCAAGATGGTACAGGGCGGCGGCGTGAGCCTCAACAAGGAGAAACTCGCTGACCAAAATCGCCTCGTCACGGCCGACGACCTCATCGACGGCAAGTACCTGCTGGCGCAGAAAGGCAAGAAGAACTACTACCTTTTGGTCGTGAAGTAAGTATTTCGGTAAAAAATTTGGCAATACGCCGATTTTTATATACCTTTGCACCCACTTTCGGGTGTGAATGTCCTATGGTGTAATGGTAGCACAACAGGTTTTGGTTCTGTTTGTGGTGGTTCGAATCCGCCTAGGACAACACACGTTTGCCGTTGAAAAATGAAAAGGAGGACTGACGATGAAGATTCTTGTAGCCAATCCGATATATGATTCGGTATTCAAGTTCTTGATGGAAGACGAGCGTATTGCAAAGACTGTGCTTTCTGCATTACTCAAAAAGGAGGTGGTAAGCGTGGAGATGCGTCGCCATGAACATCCCAACATCACGCGCGACAACTTGTCCATGTTTCGGATAGACTTTGCTGCCCGGGTAAAGGAGGGGGATGGCTCTGTCCATTTGATATTGATTGAACTGCAGAAAACCTGGCTGGACACCGAGACATTGCGCTTTCGCCGCTATTTGGCAGCGCAGTATAATACGGAGGAGAATATTCAAAAAGAAGGTCGGGAGCAGGGCTATGCGATACCGATGGTCGCAGTCTACCTTTTGGGGCACCGAATCGGTGACATAAATGCCCCCGTTGTCTACGTCAGCCATAAAGCCCTCGATTACAATGGTGACGAGGTAGAGAACGGAGCTACAGACCCTTTCATCAACAGCCTAATCCATGATAGCATCATCGTTCAGATACCATTGCTACACGGCAAGATAAACAACCGTTTGGATAAGGTCTTGAGTGTTTTTAACCAATCGCAGCGGACGGCTGACAATCAGCAGGTTGTTAGTCTGGATGATGATTTGTATGAGGGTGACCCGGACATGATGCACATCATCCATCGCCTCACGTTGGCAACGATGAGTGCCAATGTCAGGCAGGAAATGAACGATGAAGACGAGTTTTTTTCTGTGATAGAGGAGCGGGACACCCAAGTTATGAAACAGAATAAAATCATCTCCGACCAGAAGGCTCAAATCTCTGACCAGAAAGCTCAGATCTCCGACCAGAAGGCTCAAATCTCCGACCAGAAAGCACAGATCTCCGACCAGAAAGCACAGATCTCTGACCAGAAAGCACAGATTAAGGCTATGGCGCAAGCGATGTTGGAAAATGGGTTTGGCATTGAAGTCATTGCGCAAACTCTCCACAAAACCATTGACGAAACAGAACAAATTCTTGGTCGGTCATAATCAAGGATTTCGGGTCAGAAATAGAACTGGACGGATGAGCTAATGATTCATCCGTCCAGTTTTATTATTGCGCCTGTTTATGACGGTCGTATTAGGCATTAGCAACCCCTAGCTATATGTCTCATTTTACGTAGGTAGTCAGTTCTGGTTGGAAGTTTCCGGTACAGGTGCTGTTGCGGAGAACAATCTGTGTAGTGCGCTTTGACAGGGGCAGGCACAGGTTGTCGATAGTCACGTTTTGGGCATCGTCCAACACAAAGGCGGGGCGGAAGTCGGCATCGGCCAGGTTCAGGCGCACGTTGCGGAACGTGACATTCTTCGCGTGGCGGACGTAGAATCCCCAAGCAGGCAACTCGCCGAACATACTGAACTCGGGGTATTTCTCAATGTTCTCCGGCACGCTCGACAGACGCCAAGTGGGCATATAGGCCATGCCCTTTGTGGCGCGTCCGGGGTGGGTGACCGTAATGTTTTCCAGCACGACGTTCTCGATGTCGTTGTTCGGAATGCCGCAGATGGACGAAGGATGTATGTTGTGGAAATAGTCCACTTCCGGTCCGCGAAGGTCATAGTTGATGTCGGGTCGCCCGAAGGGAATCTGTACGGAGATGTTGGCCAGGCGCACGTTCTTCAGGATGCCCTTGCGGTCACCTCCGCGCTGGCCGAGGCGGATAAAGATAGCATTGCCCGTGTTGACGGCGGTGATGCCGTCCACGTTAACATCGTCAATCACTCCGCCGTCCACACTCTCTATGGCGATGGCAGAACGGAAGGTGTCGAAGATACGGATGTTGCGAATGTCCACATGGCAGAAGCCACCGTAGGAGGCTGTCCCGAATTTGATGGCACTGGCGCTACTCCTGATTTCGCAGTCGCTGATGGAGATATGCTCGTTGCGCCGATTCGGATGGTAGGATTTCAGGCAGATGCCGTCGTCGGCACTGTCCACGTAGCAGCCCGAGATGGTCACGTGTTGGCAGTCTGTGATGTCGATACCGTCGTTGTTCCAGTAGGCACGGTTCAGGATGTTCACGCCCGTAATCTCCACTTGGCTGCACGCGTTCAGCGAGAGTCCCCAGTTCGAGCTGTTCTTCAGATGGACAGACTCTATACGGATGCTCTGCGTATTGTAGAGGTAGAAGAGGGTAGGGCGCACCAGTTCGCTCGGGCGCTGCCGCCGCGTGTTGTAGTGCTTGTCAACATAGGCACCACTGTGATGAAGACTGTCGGCATGGAGTGCCAGTTCAAGTCCCTGGCCGTCGATAGTCCCCGTTCCTGTGATGGCGATATCCTTCGCTCCGTTGGAGGCGATGAGGGCGAGATGTGCATTGTCGTTGAGTTCGTCACCGGCGGAGTTGGACTGGATGTTGTAATAGTCGAAGGGCGATGTGCTCCCCAGGATGGTGGCATCCTTTTCCAAGTGGATTTCAACACCCGACTGGAGGAGAATCTCGCCCGTAAGATAGCGTCCGGCAGTCAGCACGATCCGCCCTCCGCCAGCCTGGCTGACGTGGTCAATCAGTTTCTGGAAGGCGGTCGTGTTGAGGGTCTTTCCGTCCCCTACGATGTGATGCTCCGTGGCGATGTATTCACGACCATAGGCCGCCTGAATGAACAGGCAGCCCATGGCTACAGTAAGAAGATGTTGTATTCGCTTCATCCGTTATGGTTGTTTATTTCAGTTTGTAAAGTGCACACGCATGGGGCGCGAGCTTCTTGCTCACCTTGCCCATCGTGCCGAGCGGTTTCCCGGTCCAGAGGTCTGTCACCTTGCGACGTCCCTTGAGTCCCAGGTCTTTCACGGAGACGGAGACGGTTTGTGTCTTGTCGTCCGCGATGTTGAACAGTGCCAGATACACCTCGCCTGTGCGGCTGTTGCGGGAGGTGACGGCCAGCTGCCCGTCCTGCTGGAACAGTTGCCGGACATCCGTGCCTTCGCGGTGCATGCGCAACACCTCCTCGTTGGTCAGCAGCGACAGCGTGAAGTCGTCCATGGTAGGCAGGTCACCGCCATACATCAGCGGCGAACGGAAAATGGTGAAGAACGTCATGAACGAATACTGCTCGTCGCGTGTCAGACGCGTCATGCGGTCCTTGCCGCGCTCACCACGGATGGAGATATGGCCGAGCGGCAACATGTCGCAGTCCGGCCACGTGCCCGGGGCGATGTAGGGATACCAGCCCTGCGCCACCTTCATGAGGTGCGGCAGGTCGCGCCATACGTCCCACACGTCGTTCACCATGCGCCACATATTGGCGTGCTCCTTCAGGTGGTCAGCGGCAGACACGGGGGTGTCGCCAGGCGAGGTAGACAGCACGATGGGTCTTCCGCAACGGTCGATGGCCTGGCGGATCATCTCTATCTCCTCCTGATGGTAGGGTGTGGAGAGGTCGTCAATCTTGATGAAGTCCAGTCCCCACTCGGCATACTGCTCGAACAGCGAGTTGTAGTACTCCTGTGCGCCCGCCTTGCTCTTGTCCACGGAGTAGTTGTCGTGCAGCCATCCGCAGAGGCGGTCTTCGCTGTACACCTTGTCGGCCGTGATGCCATCCGTGCCCTTGATGAGGGTGTGGCGTGCCACGGCCTGCTTCGGAATGCCGCGCATGAGGTGGATGCCGAACTTTAGTCCCTTGGCGTGTACATAGTCTGCCAACGCACGGAATCCCTTGCCGCCAGCCGACGACGGGAACCGGTTCTCGGCAGGCTGGTAGCGTCCGTATTCGTCCATCACAAAGATGGCATCCTTCTCGTTGTAGCCGCCTGCCTTGTCGTTGGCAATGTACCAGCGGATGTCCACCACCACATATTCCCAGCCGTACTTTTTCAGGTTCTCGGCCATATAGTCCGCATTGGCCTTCACTTCTTGTTCCGTCACCGTGGGACCGTAGCAGTCCCATGAATTCCAGCCCATCGGTGGGGTCTGTGCCCATTGTTTGAATGTCTGTGCCTGCACAGCCATAGCCACTATGGCCAGCAGTGCGAAGAAGAATCTTTTTGTCATAGTTGTTGTTTTTTTTGGTTTACAGGGTACAAAAGTACGAAAAATTAGTGGGAAAGTCACACCCTTCCCGCTAATTTGTGAATTTGTAATGTCTTTAGAGGTGCGACCCACCTTCTTTTGTTTAGAGTTGTCCTGCTTCCACCATCAGCACCACGCGCTCGGTAAGGCGGTCAACACCCTCCGGGTCGTATTCCTTCTTCAGACTGGCCCCGAAAGCCCAGGCAAAAGCCTGGTAGAATCCGGCACGCATGGGGCCGAGGAAGGCCTGAATCATGTTGTACGACGTGGAATGGCTCTCGCGGTAGATGAGCTTGATGAGCAGTTTGCCCTGAGAATAGGTCAGTTTCTTCATCTTCGGCTGGTATTCCTTCCAGACACTTTTCTCCACGAGCTTCATGTGGGCCTCCCGCGACTTCTTGTCGGGCAGGGTCTCAAGGAATTCTGCCGTCTCCATCATGACGGCACGGGCTTCCTTGGCCAGTGGCAAGACGCGCTTCACGTTGCGCACCAAGCGATTGTAAGCCGCCTGTTGCTTCTTGCTGCTGAAGGTGACGGGCGGATAGACATAGACATTGTTCATCTCCATGTACAGGACGCTGTCGCCGCCCTCCAGCACCTTCCCCACCTTGACCGTCGGCATGAAAGTAGGGCCGAACGGGTCGTCCTCGGCCTTGGCCTCGGGGGGCGTGGCTGGTTGCTGGCCGAAGAGGGGCTGCGCCGCAAGGGCCGTCAGGAACAGTGCCAACAGCCGGAACGTACCAAGTTTCATGGATTGCATCATTGTCTTTCCCGTTTCGCGTGCAAAGATATTACTTTTTCCTAAAACATAGGCAAAAGTTGATGGATTTTTCCCTAAAACATAGGCAAAACCCCATGATTTTCAGTTTTACATGATTATTACCACAAAACAGCAAATATAAGATGATATCAGAACGAAACCATACAGGCATAAAGTGGGAAATTCGTCATCCAACCTTGATCCTTGTAGGGGCACATCGAATATCTGACACCCTTCAACTCGGGATTGTTGTCGATGAATGTACGCAGCGACTTCGACTTCACGTTTACCTCCGCCTTCACCTCGATGGGTACAACCTTGTCATCATATTGGGTAAGAAAATCTATCTCTATCGTGGAGTTGTCTACCGAATGATAATACAAAGGAAGCTCCAGGGGGAGCAACTGGGTGAAGACATACAGTTCAGTAAATGCCCCCTTGTACTCAGAGAATATCCCGTCTCCCACAAGCATTGATTCTGCAGATGCATCGGCCATGGCTCCCATCAGTCCCACGTCAAGCATAAAGAGCTTGAAGGTGCTATGGTCCTCGTAGAATTTCAAAGGAAGCTTGGGGCAGTTTGCCCTCGTTACCTTGTAGGCCAGTCCTGCGTCTATCAGCCATTGGATGGCAAGCTCGAAGTCGGTGGCCCGGGAGCTTTTCTTGACCGCTCCATAGATAAACTTCTTGTTCTCCTTTGCCAGTTGCGCAGGAATACAATCCCACACCATATTGATGCGAGGCACCTCACGACTGGGTGCGTGCTTGGAGAAATCACGGCGATAATCCCGGATAATCTGCCGCTGGATGCTCCTGACTTCCTGCAATCCCCTATGCTCTACATGCGCAAGGACAGCAGCGGGCATCCCTCCCACATAGTAATACTGTCGCAGCAACCCCGTCAGCTCCGCTTCCAATAGATTGACGACTGCCCAGTTCCTGTTGTTCAGCACGTCCAGTACCTTACTTTTGCCCATGGCATCCAAGAATTCCAGGAAGGTCATAGGATAAAGGCGTAGTTCATCTACCTTGCCAACAGGATAGGACACGCCATGATGCAACGATACGCCAAGCAGCGAACCTGCCACTATGATGTGAATATCTGGAGTCTCCTCGCAAAAGTACTTCAAGGTTTCGAGTGCCTTGGGGCAATCTTGTATCTCGTCAAGCACGACAAGCGTATCGTGAGGGGTAATATCCACATCGCTGATGGCAGACAGAGCCAACAATATCTCGTGGGCATTTCCGCCCCTCTCAAACACTTCTTTGGCCTTCAGGTCACGATCTAGGCTGAAGAAAGCGAATTTGTCATACTCGTTTTCTCCAAACTCTTGCAGGATGTATGTCTTTCCGACTTGCCTCGCCCCATTGAGAATCAATGGCTTGCGAGTCGGTTTGTTCTTCCATCCGAGGAGCTGACGATAGATACTTCTTCTCATTGCGCACACATTTTCTGACGAATAATAACCTCAAGCGCACACTTTTTCCGACGAATAATTTCCTCAAGTGCACACTTTTTCTAACGAATATCGTTGCAAATGTACGAATTTTCAAACATAGTGCAGCTAACAATTGTGCTCTTTTTATGCCACGTAAAGAATATTTAACGCAAAAACCAAGAGATTTGTCACCGCCAATGCAGTCACTTGGCCCTCGTAACGTAGTCACTTTGTCCTCGTAACGTAGTCACTTTGTCCTCGTAACGCTGAACGTTATCCCCCATAACTGACTACACCAAACTCCATAGGTCTCTGAACTTATGGTCTGTAGGTGTCATCTACGGACTTTCACCCCCTATGCCGATGTTGTGTCAGAAATGAAAAGGGACAGATGAGCCAATGGCTCCACCCGCCCCTTTTTATTAATGTGTTATCCTGATTACTCAACCCAACTTTTACAATTTGAGAAAATTTCAAAAAAGTTTTTGTTGTTTTTCAGA
>CAVBXH010000078.1:0-11428 GCA_963599475.1 Acutalibacteraceae bacterium
TAGTTTTTCCTGCCCGCGCGCGTAGGGTTTTACGAAAAGGGTTGCCAGGTTGCCACCTTTGGAGGGTCTGTCGTCCGGCATGGCAGGATGTTTTATGCTGCAAAGGTAGGAATTATTTTTGATACCACAAAAGAAAAGTGAAGCATTATCAGAGTTTGGAGATTTACTAATCAAAAGTTTGCTGCGGCATACTGCTTGCCGATGGTATGTACATGCCGCAGTATCTGCTGCTCGCATTCCTTTGACGGATTCTTGAATCCGTTGATGTAATTGCGGAGCAAGGTCGCGTTGATGCCTATCTGTTTGGCAAACTCGGCGATATTTATCTCCTTGTGGGCAAGGAAGAAACGCTGCAGCGGTGTAGGCTCGGCATCGGCATAGCCGAAACTCTCGAAACTGATGTCTTCGTCGAGGTTACGCCAATGTATGCCATCGAAGCCGAACTGGTATTCGCTGCGTTCTTCGTCCGAGGCCTCTCTCAGTTTGGGATACCACAGCAAGGACTGCCTGTAGGTATTTCCTGCTGCATCCACACCATATACGTGGTCGTTGTCAAACCAAATTTTCTTTATCTCCATCGTATTCCTCCTTATCTGTTAACCAAGAAATCTGAATATCTCTGGCATGGCAGGATGTTTTATGATGCAAAGGTAGGAATTATTTTTTATACTGCAAAAGAAAAGTGAAGCATTATCAGAGTTTGGAGATTTCCTCTGCGGTCAACCCGGAAGCCTGCGCAACGGTGTCAACAGACACGCCCAAGGACATGAGATTCCGCGCTATCTTGACCTTAGCCTCTTGTTCGCCTTCTGCCCGACCTTCTGCCCGACCTTCTGCCCGACCTTCTGCCCGACCTTCTGCCCGACCTTCCTGCAGTCCGTCATCATAGCCTGTCCTAATGACACTGCGCTGATAGCGCAGGTTCTCCATATGGCGAAGGTAATCATTACGCTCCGCCACAGACATCTTGTCCACGGCCAGACATCTGCGAGCGACAGACAGACCGGGAGCCTTAGACCTGTCGTCGATTTCCCCTGTCTTCAGGAAGCTGATCCACTCGTCCAGATTGGTTACTGCCAACTTGTCAAAATTGTCCACACAGAGCAGATAATATTCAGGAAAAATGTCGCCCGCTTCACGGGTGGTATATTTCCCCTTTTCAATCTTGTCACCGAAGAATGCTTCGCTTTGGCGGTTGGATAGTTTGAGTATGTCGTGCGGCTCATGCAGCCCTTGGAACACGGTCTTTCCGTGATAGACATAGTCTTTGGCCTGTCCCAGTGTAAAATACACGATATTGATGGAGTAGACCTTCCTCACCTTGTCATAGTCGTCACCCAAATTGATATAGTCGGTGATTACTTTTGACACCCCATAGAGGATGCGGTGGAAATAGGTCTGCTCGCGAGTGTTCTGTATCTCGAATATGGCCAACTCGCCCTTTTCGCTTTCGGCAAGGATGTCCACACGGTTAAACTTGTCGTTCTCTGTGTATTGGTTGGTTTCGCTCTCCAAGAACCGCTTGATCTTGAATTTCTCGTTCAACAGAGAATACATCAGTCCCTCCAACACGGCATAGTTTGCCTTGTTGCGGAGCAACCGCTTCATCGCCCAGTCAAATCGGATGTAATTTTTCATATTCGTTTCTTGATTATCGTTTTCGTCGCCAAAGATACGTCTTTTTCCCGAAATCACCAAGGAAAGGGCGATTTTTCTCGCAGCGTGCGGTCATAGTGTGTTGACAGCATAGAGGGGAATGTTGGTGACCCAATCCTCCTGTTTGTATGGGTTCATGGAGATGCGATAGGCTTTCTTCGACGAGTTGTCGGCCACAAACTGGCGCAAGCTCTTGGCCTTGACGTTGGTTTCCGCTTTTACCTCCAATGGTACGATGGCATCGTCTTCATCCTGCATCAGAAAATCGATTTCCAAGGAGCTGTTAGGCTTTGCGTAATAGTACGGCTTGTATTTCTGCATCAGTTGCTGGAACACATATTGTTCCGTCAACGCTCCTTTGAATTCGGTGAAGATGTTGTTGCCATTAACGATGGTTGCAGCCTGCAGACCGGACAGGGCACCAAGCAATCCGACGTCGAGCATGAAAATCTTGAAAGCCGCCCTGTCTTCATAGGCTGCAAGTGGAAGACGAGGTGCTTTGACATTGTAGACTTTGTTGATGAGGCCGGCATCTTGCAGCCATTGCAGAGCGATTTCGTACTCTCTGGCCCTGGCACCCTCACGGACAACGCCGTAAAGGAATTTCCGGTTTTCCTTGCTCAGTTGGGCAGGAATGGATTGCCACACGTCCGTGATGCGCGGAACAATTTCGGAAGGCGCATGTTTCGACATGTCACTCTGATAGCTATATAATATTTTCTTCTGGATGTCCCGGACATCTTTCCAACCCTGGTCTTGACTGAAATGGAGCACGGCTTCCGGCATACCTCCTACAAAATAATAGTATTTGAGCAACTCCTGGAATTTCTGGGTAAACAATGCCATCACGTCCCAGTCTTTGTCTGCCAGTAGGGCTGCCAGTTGGTTTTCGCCAAGAGCCATGACAAACTCTATGAAATTCATGGGATGCAGGGACAGTAGGTCGACTTTCCCCACAGGAAACGACTCTCCCCGATGCAATTCAATGCCAAGTAGCGAACCTGCTGCCACAACATGGAAACCAGGCGCATTCTCGCAGAAGTACTTCAAGGCGGTGATGCCGTGAGGCGCGGCCTGTATCTCGTCCAGAAAGATGAGCGTGTCGCCTTCACGACAGTCCACATTCGTGACGGCACTGATGGATTTCACGATACGGGGAATGTTGAAGTCCTGTTCAAAAAGATTTTGAAGGCTTCTCACTTCCTCAAAATTCACATAAGCCAGATTCTTGTAGTGTAAACGGGCAAACTCTTTCACCAGCCATGTCTTCCCGACCTGCCTTGCCCCCTCTAAGATAAGGGGTTTCCTGTAAGGGGAGTTCTTCCACTTGAGGAGTTCTTTTATCGCCAATCTTTCCATATTTGTCTAATTTGTTATTTTACAACTGATTATTGCAACATCCACACATTTTATGAGGGAATAATCCGCCGTTCATACACATTTCATGAGGGAATATCGCTGCAAAGATACACATTTTATGGGGGAATACACGCCTTCCTTAGAATGTATTTTAGGGGAATGGCACTCTTTAACACTTTTCGGCAACAATATACGACAGGCTTATACGTACAGGTCATCCAATGTCACCACAGACTGGACATCTGAGGCATAGCTGTTTTCGGCCAGTCCTACGGTGGTGATGATCGTGAGATGGACGGCCTTGTTAGTACGGGTCTCTTGGATGAAACGTTCACGCTTGTTTTGAAGGACATTGTCCACAGTATTGGTAATGCTGAAGGTGGCTTTGGAATACTTGATTTCGCATAGATTGATGACATTGTCACTCCTGTCTATCAACAGGTCAATCTGCGCACCAGATGTCGCTTTTGCACCTGCCGTACTCCAAGAGTACACCGTCGTGATGATGCCCTGAATTCCCAGTTTTAATTTAATTTGCTCGGTATGTTGCAGGCATACCCGTTCAAAAGCCAATCCACACCAGGTGTTGTATGTCGGTGTTCCGGCAACCTTGCTCCAAAACTGCGGGTCGTTGATGACACTGTCTTTGATAAACTTAAAATAGAACAGGGTGTAATTGTCCATTAACTGATAGACCGCGTTCTTGGACTTCATCCCGATGCTATTGTATTTACGGATGAAACCACAGTACTCCAGATTTTCCAGATACTCTGTGAGCTTGCCGTTGTCGGGCGTTTTCGTCGCTTTGATAATCTCACCGCGATTCATACCTACCTTCTTTGTTGACAGCGCCTTAACAATGGTGATGTATGGTTTGGGCTGCTTGAAAAGCGAGTCATAGAGATCGTCAAACTCATAGCGCAAATTACCGTCTTCCGAGAAAAACAGCCGGTCGATATTCTGCGTAAGGCTTCTGCCTCCGTCCAGCTGCGACCAGTAGAATGGGATCCCTCCCATGATCATGTATCCCTCCAGAATCTGACGGCGGTTGAACTGGAGCTTCCCGGCTTCCACATACTGCTCACACTCCCGTAGAGTGAACGGCTTCAGGTGGATTCTTACCGTGACACGGTTGTGCAGCCCCCCGTGGTTCTTGATGACCTTATTGATAATCCAAGAGGTAGCGCTGCCGCAAATAATCAGAACCACATCCTTCCGTGCGGATGCCCAGCCATTCCAGAAATGTTCCAAAGCCGGCATGAAGTTGGAACGGGGGGAGTCCATCCATGGCATCTCGTCTATAAAAATCACCTTTTTCCGATCTGCCGAGGCCTCCATTGCCGAAGCCAGTTGAGTAAATGCATCATACCAGTCTGTCAGTCGCTTGATTTTCGAATGGCTTACTTGCTCCAGGGATTTTCTAAACTCCGAAAGTTCCGTCTGCTTGGAGCCATTGGCAATGCCGGTATGGTAGAAAGAGAACTGGTATCCGAACACTTCCCTCACAAGAAACGTCTTGCCCACACGGCGGCGGCCATAAATGGCGACAAACTGGGATTCGTCTGAACGAATCGCTTGATTTAGAATCCGTTGTTCTTCTTTTCTTCCTACTAACATAGCCTTGAATTTGAGGACAAAGGTACGGAAAAATACGGGATAACGTGCGGAATGTGCCAAAAAAACACACATTCCGCACGGTTAAACGCACTTTTTTAACGTTTGTTTGCCAAAAATAAGGCCGAAATAGGCTTAAATACACCCCTTTTACCTGCTAAAATACGGAAAAATACGGGATAACGTGCGGAATGTGCCTAAAAAACGCACATTCCGCACGGTTAAACGCACTTACGATAAGGTGTAAGGAGAGCCGCCCTTTTCCACCTCGGGGCACGAGGTGGAGACGGAAACGGCACTTTTCCCGCGAGGGAAACGGGTGTCGGAGGGTGCGGAAAGCACAGGGAAAGCAAATTAAGGTTTTGAAACGAGATAACTATTGTTTTAATATTAATTGAGAGTGTTTTTATGAAAGAAAGACTAATGATGCTTTTTGCGTGCCTGTTCCTCATGTTGGGAACAGTCGTTGCGCAGACGAAAGTGACGGGCACTGTGGTGTCCAGCGAAGATGGAGAGCCTTTGGTAGGTGTCTCCGTCAAGGTCGTTGGCACCAACAGCGGTACTGTCACCGACATGAACGGTATGTTTACCCTCAATGTCCAGAAAGCACACGCCGAACTGGAGTTCTCCTATGTCGGTATGCAAACAGTAAGAAAGAAGGCAACCCCGAAGATGAACGTCCAGATGGAGCCTGACCAGAATGCCCTTGACGAGGTGATGGTTGTAGCTTTCGGTAAAGCCAAAAAATCAGCATTCACCGGTTCTGCCAAGGTGGTAGGTTCGGAAGATATTGCCCTCTCGCAGGTCAGCAATGTGACTGACGCATTGTCTGGTGCTGTGGCTGGTGTTACGCTGACATCGAACAACGGTGCTCCCGGTAGCAGCTCAACCATCCGCATCCGCGGTTTCGGTTCGCTGAATGCTGGAAAAGACCCGCTCATCATCGTGGATGGTGCTCCATATCCCAACGACTTGAACAACCTCAACCCGAACGACGTGGAGAGCATGACGGTGCTCAAGGATGCTGCCTCATCAGCCCTGTACGGTGCCCGTGGTGCCAACGGTGTGATTATCATTACCACCAAGCAGGCCAAGAAGGGAAAGGATGCCACGGTGACGTTCGATGCCAAGTGGGGTTCCAACAGCCGTGCACTGCAGCACTACGACGTGGTGACCAGCCCTGCACAATACTATGAAATGTACTACAGTGCCGTGAAGAACAACCTTATGGCCAGTGGTATGTCTGCTGACGATGCCTGGAGACAGGCCGCCACACAGATCGGCCAATCGCAGGACAATGGCGGTCTGGGCTACAATATCTGGACGGTTCCCGATGGACAGTATCTGATTGGTTCCGACGGTCGCTTGAACCCCAACGCCACGTTGGGTCGCGTTGTAAGCTATAGAGGCACAGACTACCTCATCACGCCCGACGACTGGGAGAAAGAAGGTACCCGCAACGGTCTCCGTCAGGAGTATAACGTATCGGTGAACGGTGCCGGCGAGCGCTCCACATTCTATCTTTCCGCCGGTTACCTGAACAACGAAGGTATCACCTATGCCAGCGACTACGAGCGTTTCGCTGCGCGCTTGCGTGCGGACTACCAGGTGAAGAAATGGATGAAGGTCGGCGCAAACACCTCGTTCACCCGTTACGACAGCAACCAGCTGAGCGAAGACAACAACGGTAGCGAGTCTTCCACCGCAAACATCTGGGCCTTCACCTCGCAGATGGCTCCCATCTACCCGCTCTACCTGCGCAATGCAGACGGCTCCATCATGATTGACGAGAACGGCATCACCATGCGTGACTACGGTAACGGCATGAACGCCGGTCTTTCGCGTAACTTCATCAACGATGCCAACCCGCTGCAGGACAACCTGCTCAACACACGAAACGTGGAAGGCAACGCCTTCACGCTGAGCGGTTTTGCTGACTTCACCTTCATGGAAGGTCTGACGCTGACTGTCAACGGCACCTACAACGTGGATGAATACCGTGGTACCATCATGTACAACAAATACTATGGACAGTTTGACTCCACGGGCGGTACGCTGTCGAAGACGCACACCCGCAGAAGCAGCTATAACTTCCAGCAGATTCTGAACTACAACACCACCATTGACAAGTTCCACAATTTGGGTGTGATGATTGGTCACGAGTACTACGACTCGCGCTTAGCCTACCTGAGTGCCAGCAAGTCGAAGATGTTCTCCGACAAGAACCTCGAATTGGCCGGTGCCGTGGTGGACGGCAAGAATGCCTACTCCTACAAGGACCGCTACAACAACGAGGGTTACTTCGGACGCGTCCAGTACGACTATGATACCCGCTACTTTGCTTCTGCGTCCTACCGCCGCGATGCCTCCAGCCGCTTCCATCCCGACAACCGTTGGGGTAACTTCTGGTCGGCCGGCGGAGCCTGGATTATCTCCAAGGAGAACTGGTTCCACTCTTCATGGGTCAATATGCTGAAGTTCAAGGCATCCATCGGTTCGCAGGGTAACGACAACATCGGTAACTACCGTTACACCGACCAGTTCGTCATCCAGAACTCCAACGATGAGGTGGGTACCTCGTTCTACAACAAGGGGAACAAGGACATCACTTGGGAAACCCAGACCAACTTCAACACGGGTTTCGAGTTCGAGCTTTTCAAGCGTCTGACTGGTAGCGTGGAGTATTTCTACCGCAAGACCACCGACATGCTGATGGCGTTCTCCACCGCTCCCTCTATTGGCTACACCAGCTACTATGCCAACGTGGGTGATATGTACAACACAGGTATAGAGTTTGATCTGCAGGCCAACCTGATCCGTAACAAGAACGTTGACTGGAACGTCAATGTCAATATCTCGTCCATCAAGAACCGCATTTCGCGCCTGGACGACCAGCACAAGACCGCTGCTTTCTACACGGCCAGTGGAGAAAAGATAAAGGGTTACACCAGCGGCAGCTTCTACATCGCAGAAGGCCAGTCCATCTATACCTGGCGCATCAAAGACTATGCCGGTGTTGACCCCGAGACGGGTAAGACGCTCTGGTGGAAGAACACCTATGCCACTGATGCTGACGGCAAGCAACTGAAGGATGCCGACGGTGACCCCATCTGGACAGGACGCGAAAAGACCGACACCTATTCGGATGCGGACTACTACGTGACCGAACAGACCACCGTACCCAAGTGGCAGGGCGGTTTCGGCACCAGTGTCAAGTTCTATGGCTTCGACTTCACCGTCAACTGTACCTATCAGCTTGGTGGCAAGGCATACGACGGCTCCTACGCCACCTTTATGGGTGCGCCCACCTCAAAGAGTAGCGGTTGGAACTTCCACAAGGATTTGTTGAACTCGTGGAGTACGGACAACACCTCGTCGAACATTCCGCGTTTCAACTTTGACGACCAGTACAACTCGGCCACCTCGACCCGATTCCTTACATCGTCAAGCTACCTGAGCATCAACAACATCAACTTCGGCTACACCCTTCCCGCTGCCCTCACACGGAAGATGGACATCAGCAGTCTCCGCCTCTATCTGGCCTGCGAGAACGTGGCCTATTTCTCGGCTCGCAAGGGCTTCGACCCCCGTCAGGCTTACAGCAGCATGTCGAATGCCACCTACTATTCGCCCATGCGCACCATCTCGGGCGGTATCACCGTACAGTTCTAACACATTAACATCAGAAAGACAATGAAAATATTCAAGACATTATATTCAGTCCTGGCATTCGGTGCCGTCCTGTCGCTCACAGGCTGTATCGATGAGGTGCTCCCGGAAAAGGAACACGCCACTGAGGATCAGATGAAAGATGCCGGACTTGTCAGTGCCATCAACGGTATGTCGTCACAGTTCTGTCAAGGGTATCTCGTCTACGACGGCGAGCAGGTACACGAGACGGACATGGCCTATCCGCAGTTTATGATTGCCTTCACCGAGATGCTTGGTGACATGTATCCCGGCGGCAGCAACTCTGGCTACGACTGGTATCGTACCTACAATACGATGAGCTCCTCCATGGGTCCCAGCAGCTATTTCTCGTACCTGCCCTGGCGCACCCTCTATATGTTCGTCAAGAGTGCCAACGATGCCATCAAGACCTACAAAGGCATTGCCGAACCCAACACCGACGACAAGAACTACGCTGCCATGGCTTATGGCTACCGCGCCTATGAATATTACCTGCTCATGGTCCTCTTCGAGCCGGTGGAGAACGAATATACCGATGTGAAGAGCGTGCTCGGGCTGACCGTGCCCATCGTCAGCGACGAGACGACGGAGGCCGAGGCCAACAACAATCCCCGTGTGAGCCACGACGAGATGGTGAAGTTCATCCTCTCCGACCTGGAAGCGGCTGAGCAGCTCTTTACGGAGACCGGCTATACCGCGAAAACCCACACCGCCCCGGACCTCTCTGTTATCAAGGCCCTTCAGGCCAAGGTGTATCTCTGGGACGAGAAATACGCTGAGGCCTATGCCGCAGCCGATGAGGCCATCAAGCTGGCTGAGGACAATGGTGCAGCCATGATGACGCAGAGCGAGCTGACCAGTGCCAGCAGTGCCTTCACTGCCGCTACCAGCGGCTGGCTGTGGTACACTCACTACTCGGCTGAAAACATGGGTAATCTCTGTAACTTCGTCGGATGGATGTCGGCCGAGGCCGACTGGGGATATTCCGCTCTGACCAAGCCAATGATTGACCGCTCCCTCTATGAGAAGATGGGTATCAACGACTACCGCCGCAAGCAGTTCCTTGACCCCGACCGCCAGCGCGGTGACTACGAGACCTGCCGCGACGAGGATTTCCTGGCCGACTCTCCGGACTATCTGGCTCTGAAATTCCGTTGCGCCGGTGGTGACTATGCAACCTACTCCAAGGGTGGTGCCATCGATGTGCCCATCATGCGACTGGAGGAGCTCTATCTGCTCCGTGCTGAGGCTGCAGGAATGTCGCAGGGGGCTGCAAAGGGCGTGGAACTGCTCAACAAGTGGGTAACATCCTATCGTGACCCGGCCTACAAGTGCAAGGCTACTACCGAGCGTGAGATGCAGCTGGCCGTGCTCGACCAGATGCGACTGGAGTTCTGGGGTGAAGGCAATGCCTTCCCGTCTGCTAAGCGCATCAAACCGGGCGTGATGCAGTATTATGAGGGCACCAATGCGCCTGCCAACATCTTCTACATCAACGCCAAGGGCATCAAGCCCGACTGGACGCTGGTCATCCCGCAGTATGAACTGGATTCCAACAAAGCACTTATCGGCTACAACAACCCCGACCCGACTCAGAAAATTGACGGGACGAAAGCCAAGATAGGCGAATATGCTGAAGGTACTGTAAAATAAACCATTTAACGAGACATCAACATGAAACTAAACAAGATATTTGCTAAAGCGTTCATGGCACTGGCTGCCATTGCCGGCTTTACCGCCTGTTCGTCGGACGACTACGACATGGTGGCCAAGCCCACCAACGCACAGGTTTATTTCTCCAACGAGAGCGACACTGAACTGCTTCTGGAGGAAAACCAAAACCAGGTAGAGGTGGAGGTAACGCGTATCAAGACTGATGGCGCACTCACCGTACCCGTAACAGCTACTGACGCGTCTGGCTTCTTTACCGTGGCCAACAGCGTGACTTTCGCCGACGGCGAGAGCACGGCCAAACTGCCCATCTCCTTCAACTTCTCCAATCTGGAGAGTGACACGGACTATCCCGTCACTATCACGCTGCAGAGTGAGACGTGTGCCTACGGTGACAACGCCGTAACGGTTAACATCAAGTATGCCCCTTGGAGCGAGTGGACACAGCTGGCCAAGAACGCAGTGTATACCTACGTCAACTACTATAGTGGCACGGACGACGAGCAGAATGTGTATATCCGCAACTCCATGCTCGACCCCACCAAGACCCAGATTCTGTTGACGAACTGGGGCAGTGGAGTTGACCTCATCCTCAACTGGGACCAGAAACTCAATCTCATCAGCGTTAGCCCCACGGCTTTTGCTACAAACTCCAACTATGGCACCGTCTATACCGCAGACGCCTATACCTATTGGACACAGGTCAGAGGAAAAGATGTCAGCATTGACGAATACCGTTCATACTACGACGAGGAGAACGGCTGCTTCTATTTGAGAATGGCAGCATACGTATCGGTCGGCTACTTCGGTGACGGCTATGAGACCCTCCAGCTTCCGGGCTACGAGAAGGCTGACTACTCGCTGACTATCGAAGACGGCGGTTCCTACAAGAGTGGCAAAAAACTGGGTCAGGTCTTCAATATGACCATGGGGGCTGACTTGGGAAGTGTCAAGTACGCCGTGTTCTCGGGAGTGCTCACCAGCGACGAAATCGAGGCAAAGGCACAGAGCATCTTTACTGGCGATATTGAGTCGACCACAACCAGCGAGAATGGATATAAGTTGACCTTGGTAGACGAAGAGGGAGACTACACCTTGGTGGCATTGGGTTACGACGTGGATAACCAATGGCAGTCTACGCAGTCGCTTACATTCACTGTGAAGTCTCCTACCGCAGACAAGACATGGACAGCGCGCTATGTCGGCGATTATACATATAGTGTCGTCTTTGGTAACGAGGATGGTACAGCATCCGTTGATGAGGGTCTGACATTGAGTATTTGCAACGAAGACGAAACTCTTTACAAGATTTCGCCATGGGGCGATGATTCGGAGTTGCTCTTCACCTTTGCTGAAGACGGAACGATCTCCGTATTGAGCTGCGAAACGGGTGTCGAGAGTAAGTACGGCATGGTTATGGTAGCTGAAGCTGCCAGCA
>CAVBXH010000079.1:0-11286 GCA_963599475.1 Acutalibacteraceae bacterium
AATCCCTTCAGTACCTCACGGTTCCAATCCTCCAACCTGCGCTGCTGCCCGTCAACGGTGACGTAAAGCTCCTGATCCAGCACATCCAGCATGGGTTTGTCGTACTCGTCTATCAACACCACCGCACGAAGCCCAGTCTTCTCATGGGCCGCCTTTAGGACA
Organism: Acutalibacteraceae bacterium; assembly: GCA_963599475.1. Lineage (GTDB taxonomy): Bacteria > Bacteroidota > Bacteroidia > Bacteroidales > Bacteroidaceae > Prevotella. The sequence continues at coordinate 163 of CAVBXH010000079.1, forward strand.
GAGGCGAACCTGCGCCCCAAGCCTTCCGAAAACTCATCTCTACCCCAAATCGCCTCTTGCTTTTTGACAAACGCTTCCAAAGTCCTGTCCAGCAATCCAGGCTCGGTAAAATTGATGCCGTTGAAATCGATATGGAACACCGGGTATTGCTTCCATTCCGTCTCCAGTCCCTCCATGGCAAGTCCCTTGAACAACTCCTTCTTGCCCTCAAAATAGCATTTCAAGGTAGATACGAGCAAGGACTTTCCGAATCGGCGCGGGCGACACAGAAAGTATATGGTACCCTTGTGCACCAAATCATAGACCAAGCCGGTCTTGTCCAGATACACATACCCTTCCTCAATGATTTTTTCAAAGTCCTGTACTCCTATGGGATATTTCATATGGCTGTCTTTTAAGAGATTTGCTGCAAAGATACGACTTTATCGTGAAACCACCAAATTATGATGCGCCAATCGCTCAAAAAACAAATGGGGCTAAAAACAGACACTAAGCTCAATCGGAAAAACTCAAAGAAATTTGCCTTCGGCTTATTTTGTCGCGACTCAGCAGAGCAAAAGCAAGCTTTCTCTGCATTCGCTGCTCCAAAATTTGGTTTTTCCCTCGCTTATTCGTACCTTTGCGGACACAGATTGAACCGTATGAATATAGCAGTGATATTTGCAGGGGGAGCAGGCTCGCGCATGAACACCGTGTCGCGCCCCAAACAGTTTCTGGAACTGAACGGGAAGCCCATCATCATCTACACGCTGGAACTCTTTGACAACCACCCGGACATCGACGGCATCGTGGTGGCCTGTATCAGCGACTGGATTCCGTTTCTGGAAAAGATGATCCGGAAATTCGAAATCAACAAGGTGGTGAAGATTGTGCCGGGCGGAAAGACGGGACAGGAGTCTATCTATCATGGACTGACGGCCGCAGAGACCTTTGCCGATACGGAGAAGGACAGCAACCCAATCGTGCTGATACACGACGGCGTGCGGCCACTGATCACGGAGCAGACCATCACCGACAACATCCGCACCGTGAAGGAACAGGGGAGCTGCATCACCTGCGTACCGGCCATCGAGACCTTCATCGTCAAGCAGGAAGACGGGCAGTTGCAGATTCCCAAACGGTCGGACTCTCTGATTGCACGAGCTCCCCAGTCGTTTTATCTGAAGGACATCATCGGGGCGCACAGGAAAAGCAGGGAGCAACAGCTGCCGGACTTTATAGACAGTTGTTCCATGATGAGCCACTACGGCTACCATTTGGGACTGATCATCGGCCCGATGGAGAACATCAAGATAACGACACCTATGGACTTCTTCGTGTTCAGGGCGATGGAGCAGGTGCACGAAAACCAACAAATATTCGGATATTAGTCGCATGAACCAAGAAGTGTTGAGACAGGACATCCGCGACTTTGTCGACAGATGTTCCTATTGGGAGCAATTGCGAGGGAAGCGCGTGGCCGTTACTGGGGCAACGGGGCTGATCGGCTCCATCCTCGTGAAGTGTCTGGACGCCCTTAACGGCCATTACGATCTGGGAATGACGATAGATGCCGTGGTCCGCCAGGCCGACAAGGGTCGCGCCCTGTTCGCGTCGCAGTCCTCCCGTGTCGCGGTGGTGACCATGAACGACTTCCTGACTTCGGACACGGACAGCAACCCCGTACATTACATCATCCACGCGGCAGCCCCCACCGCCTCGGCCTATTTTGTCAACAAGCCCGTGGAAACGTTCGACGGCATCGTGGGACTGACCCATGCTGTTCTGGATCGGGCAAGGGAGCTGCGCTGTGAGTCGATGGTCTACCTGTCCTCGCTGGAGTGCTACGGTGAGATACTGGACGACACGGAATACGTGACGGAAGAACAGCAGGGGTATGTGAACCCGCTGAACGTGCGCAGCAGTTATTCGATGGGGAAGCGTGCCGCAGAGTGTCTGTGCTACGCCAGTTTCTGCGAATACGCGACCCCGGTGAAGATAGCCCGGCTGGCCCAAACCTTCGGTGTCGGTGTGGCGCAGGACGACTGCCGCGTCTACGCCTACCTCGCCCACTCCGCCATCAAAGGGGAGGATATCCTACTGAAGACGGACGGCCTGTCCAAGCACGATTACTGCTACACCATCGACGCGGTGGATGCCCTGCTGCGCATCCTGACCATGGGCAGGGACGGCGAAGCCTACAATGTGGCCAACGAGCAGACCTACGCCTCCGTGAGAGAGATGGCCGAACTGGTGTTGCACCACTTTTCGCCTGCCAACAAACTGGTGGTCAACGCCGGAGACTCCCGTTGCTATCCGCCCGCTTCCAAGGTGAAGATGTCTGCCCGAAAGCTGAAAGCCCTGGGGTGGGAAGCGCAATACGACCTAAAGGCCATGTATGATCGGCTCATCGCATGGCTGAGTTAAAAAAATACACGAAAAGAAACAAAGAAACTCTTATGGAACATCAGTGGAAGAAACGGTACTGGCGAAAGAGCCTGCTGGGCTGCATCGTCTGCTGCGCGATGCTGTGCGCCTGCGACACCGTATTCGACGTGCACCCCTACGACGTGCGCACGAAAGGCGAGACGAACGTGAACGCCAAGAACATCCTGAAGATAGAACAGACCATAAAGGACAAGGACACCATCCGCTTTGCCGTCATCAGCGACAGCCACCAGTGGTACGACGACCTGGAGGCGGAGATCAAGGACATCAACCGCCGCAGCGACAGCATCGACTTTGTCATCCACTGCGGCGACATCTCCGACTTCGGGGCTACCAAGGAGATGATCTGGACGCGCAACAGGATGGCGAAGCTCCAGATGCCCTCGGTGGTGCTGCTGGGCAACCACGACTGTCTGGGCACTGGCAACCAGGCGTATGAGGCCATCTTCGGCAATCCCGACTTCAGCTTCATTGCCGGCAGGGTGAAGTTTGTGTGCCTCAACACCAATGCCATCGAGTACGACTACTCGCGCCCCGTGCCGAACTTCGACTTCATGGAGGCGGAGCGCGATGCAGACTCGCTGGACTTCGACCGCACGGTGATGTGCATGCACGCCGCCCCCTACTCCGAGCAGTTCAACAACAACGTGGCGAAGGTGTTCAACTACTACATCCACCAGTTTCCGCGCCTGCTATTCTGCGTCGATGGTCACGGCCACCACATCCGCCAGGAAGACCTCTTCGACAACGGCACCATCTTCTACATGACGGCCAGTTGCCACTTCCGCCAATACTACATCTTCACCGTCACACCCAACGACTACCGCTATGAGATTATCGATTTCTAAACACACCATACTGACGCTGCTGCTCCTGCCAGCCTTCCCCGCCCTCCATGCACAGGAGGCGACCGACTCGCTCAGCCGCTACGACCGACACGTGCTGCGCTACCGCAAACACTGGGACATCCTCATCCCCTCGCAGGGCGTCATACAGACCTGCGGCAATATGGGCATCCTCTCGCTGGGCATCGGCTGGGACTACGGACGGCGCGGACAATGGGAGACGCAGGTGCTCTTCGGCATCGTCCCGAAATACGCCTCGGATGCCGTGAAGGCCACGATGACACTGAAGCAGAACTTCATTCCTTGGCGCAAACCGCTGGGCAAGGGGTGGCAGTTCGAACCACTGGAGTGCAGCCTCTATTTCAACACCGTGTTCGGCCATGACTTCTGGACCAAGCAACCCACCAAGTACGCCAGCGGCTACTACCCCTTCTCCACCCGAGTGCGCCCGAACATCGCGTTGGGCGAGCGGTTCCGCTACGACATCCCCCACAACAAGCGCAAGCGCATCAAGAGCTTCACCCTCTTCTACGAGCTGGGCACCAACGACATCTACTTCATGCGCTTCTATCGCAACGGCAACGCCGGCTTCTGGGATGTCTTCGGCTTGTCGCTGGGCGCAAAAATGCAATTTTTATAAAAAGTACTTTCGCTCACTTAATCGTACCTCTGACGCTGCGCGTCGAAGGTACGATTAAACTGAGCGAGTATCCAACGCCCAAAGCCTCGAAGGTTAGGGTTTCATCCAAAGGCGAGTGACCACATGCCTCGACTGTCATTCCCTCAGTTCTCCGATGAGGTCTTCCAAGATATACTGGTCGCTCATCAGTTGCAAGCCCGACTTCGGGTTTACCAGTTGCTGATACACCTGAGTGGAATAAAACAAGTCGAGTGCCCGTTCGGCACTAATATGCAGCGTTTCTGCAAGTAGCATGATAATGCGGCTCTGCTTGCGCCATAGTACATTGTCTCTCATATTGGTTTAGTCCTCCTTTATGATCGTAGATGAAACAAATGTCAGATATTTGTCCACGATGGTCTGGTTGAGGAATGGAGATGATACCTCCGTATAGGAGCCATGGAATAATGTTGTCATTGCTCTGCCTCCCAGTTTAATAGTGTCTCACTGATGTCTTCTGCCACCCACTGCAAGCTCTGCGTATGCAGCTCTTCATATCGCTTGAATAGGCGGTTGCGTATCAGCCCTTGCTTCTGCAAGCGGTCATGCATATCTTTTCCGCTGATGCCCATATTCTTCGCTCCATTCTCTATCGCCATGACTGCGAAATGAACTCGGCGGTATGTCTCGTTGTCTTGGATATTGTTCATCGTGTTGTCCCCTTTATACTGTATTCCATATCAAACCATTATTCTATGAGTGCAAGACATCGGCAAAGGTACGAATAAGCGAGAAGAATACAAAATAAATGCAAATTTATTTTTATTTTTGAGCGGGAGTACCTTCGACGCGTAGCGTCCAAGTAGTGAAAACCGATGGAAATACAAAAGAAAAATGCTTTTTCTTTTTGTATTTCACTCACTTAATCGTACCTTTGCAACGGAAAGTCCCTTGGAAAACGTGCAAGATTTCCAGAAAAGTCCCTTGAAAAACGTGTGAGATTTTCGGAAAAGTCCCTTGAAAAACGTGTGAGAGCAATGTACATATACACAACAAAAGACTATCAAACAGATGTTTAGAAGAAAAATAGAGAAACGCTTGAATGAATGGAAGAGTGACAAGCATAAAATGCCGCTCATCATCAAAGGATGTCGCCAATGCGGAAAGACATGCTCTGTGCTCGATTTTGCCCATAAAAATTATGAGCATGTCGTGTATCTCGACTTCTTCCAGCATCCGGAATATAAGTCTGCATTCGACGGAGGCCTGGACATAGACCTCCTCTGCATGACCCTTTCCACCCTAATACCCGATGCAGATTTTGTGCCGGGTAATACCTGTATTGTCTTCGACGAGATACAGGAGTGTCCACGCGCCCGGACATCCCTGAAGTTCTTCAAGACAGACGGCAGGTATGATGTCATTTGCACAGGTTCCCTGTTGGGGGTAAACGGCTATCAAACGAGCATGTCTCCCGATGCCCCAATCCCCGTTGGCTATGAAACCGTTGTTGACATGTATCCGATGGATTTCGAGGAATGGCTATGGGCAAATGGTGTCAAGGACACGACCGTAGATTATCTGCGCCGCTGTCTGTCGGAACAGTCTCCTGTACAAGAAGCCATTCACGGAAGGATGCGCCAATTGCTGCTGCAATATTGCATTGTCGGGGGAATGCCAAGGGCTGTGAGCATTTTTATGGAAACCCACAACATGCAGAGCGTTCTGCGTATGCAACAAGGCATTGTTGACGAATACAAGATTGACATGCTGAAATATGCGCCACAGGCTGACAAGCCTCGCATCAGAGAATGTTTCGAGTCAATACCGCGCCAACTGAGCAAGGAGAACAAGAAGTTTGCCTATGCCACCGTGCGACCCAGTGGGAGGGGGCGAGACTATCAAGGTAGCCTGCAATGGATAGAAGACGCGGGGATCATCCGCCGCTGTTACAATCTGACAGCCACCGAGTTGCCACTTGACGGCAATGCCATCCCCGACCAGTTCAAAGTCTATATGGCCGATACCGGTCTGTTCGTCAGTATGCTTGAGCAAGGCACCGCCGCCGACATCCTCCAAGGCCATCTCTACAGATACAAAGGAGCCATCTTCGAGAATCTCGTGGCAGACATCTTGGGCAAGATGGGTCGCAAACTCTATTATTTCCGAAAGGATTCCGGACTGGAGGTCGACTTTGTGACAAGATATAAAGGTGCATGCACGCTGCTGGAGGTAAAGGCGAGCAACGGCAACATCAAAAGTGTCAAGACCATCCTCGCCCATCCCGAGAAATACCACGTTTCCCGAGCCATCAAACTGGGGGACGTGAATGTGGGAACGGCTCCAGACACCTTGACACTCCCCCTCTATATGGCATTCCTGTTGGAAGACGAAGACTGTGGAAAAACCGCCGCGCGGTGAACGCCCTAACCGCGTTTTCTCCCGCAAAACCTTTGCGGTTTCGTGGGAAAGTGGTATCTTTGTCGGACAGAAACGAAAAGAACCGATGAACACCGAGAAGCAACAACGCGCGGCAGCCGCCGCCTTCGCCCAGCGGTGGGAGGGGCGCGGATACGAGAAGGGCGAGAGCCAGCTCTTCTGGACGGAGCTGCTCACCACCGTGTACGGCATCGAGAACCCCTCCACCTTCATCTCCTTCGAGCAGCAGGCACGGCTCGACCATACCTCCTTCATCGACGGACTGATTCCCGCCACCCACGTGATGATCGAACAGAAGTCGCTGGGCAAGGACCTGCGGCAGGCCATCCGCCAGAGCGACGGCACGCTGCTCACGCCCTTCCAGCAGGCTCAGCGCTACGCCGCCGTGCTGCCCTACTCGGAGCGGCCGCGCTGGATCGTGACGTGCAACTTTGCCGAGTTCGACGTCTACGACATGGAGAACCCGAAGGGCGAGCCATCGCGCATCCTGCTGAAGGACTTGGAGCGGGAATACTACCGCCTGCAGTTCCTCGTGGAGCAGCAGAGCGTCCACCTGCAGCGCGAGATGGAGGTGTCGATGAAGGCGGGCGAGATCGTGGGACGGCTCTACGATGCCTTCGTCACGCAGTACGATGCCGACGACCCTGAGTCGCTGCGCTACCTGAACATCCTGTGCGTGCGCCTCGTGTTCTGCCTCTACGCCGAGGATGCGGGCATCTTCGGACGGCGCGACCAGTTTCACGACTACCTCGCCCACTATCCCACGGAAGACCTGCGCATGGCGCTGGTGCAGCTGTTCGGCGTACTCAACACGCCCACCGACAAGCGCAGCAAGTATCTGCGCCCAGACCTCGCCGCCTTCCCCTATACCAACGGTGGACTCTTTGCCGAGGAGATAGACATCCCCCAGTTCACCGACGAACTGCGCGAGACGCTCCTGCAGCACGCCTCGCTCGACTTCGACTGGAGCGAAATCTCGCCCACCATCTTCGGCGGCGTGTTCGAGAGCACGCTCAATCCCGAGACGCGCCGCTCCGGCGGCATGCACTACACCTCGATAGAGAACATCCACAAGGTCATCGACCCCCTGTTCTTCAGCGACCTCCAGTCGGCCTACGAGGACTGCCAGGAGGAGCCCAACGTCAAGCGGCGCATGCAGCGGCTGCACGCCTTGCAAGACCAGATGGCCGCGCTCCACTTCTTCGACCCCGCCTGCGGATCGGGCAACTTCCTCACGGAGACCTACCTCTCCCTGCGCCGCCTGGAGAACGCCATCATCCGCCAAATCTACAGCGTGGAGCAGCTCGACGCCTTTACCAACCCCATCAAGGTCAGCATCCACCAGTTCTACGGCATCGAGATCAACGACTTCGCCGTCACCGTGGCCACCACCGCCCTCTGGATCAGCGAGGCACAGATGATGGCGGAGACGGAGCGCATCATCCGCCACGACATCGACTTCCTGCCCCTGAAGAGCTACGCCAACATCCACGAGGGCAACTCGCTCCGCATCGACTGGGAGAGCGTCTGCCCCAAGCACGAGCTGGACTACATCATCGGCAATCCGCCGTTTGTGGGTGCATCCTTGCAGAGCAAGGAGCAGAAGGCTGACTTGCTCAGTGTCTTCGTAGACGGGAACGGCAAGCCATACAAGATGGCAGGACGTATAGACTATGTGGGAGGATGGTACTACAAAGCGGCTCAACTGATACAAGGTACAAATATCCGTGCCGCCCTCGTCTCCACCAACTCCATCACGCAGGGCGAGCAAGTGGCAGCTTTATGGAAACCGCTCCATGAAATGTTTGGTACCCAAATAGACTTTGCCTACCGCACCTTCCGATGGGACAGCGAAGCCAATATGAAAGCACATGTACATTGTGTCATCATTGGTTTTTCAGACGGGCAGTATCTTGCTGAGCAAAAGCCCCTCAAGTATCTTTATGACAATGGACAGAAACACGAGACATCCAACATCAACTTCTATCTGATGGATGCTCCAAATGTCTTTATTGAAAGCAAGAGCAAACCATTATGCGATGTGCCGGAAATAACAAAGGGTTGTCAACCGACAGACGGAGGCAATCTGATTATAGAGGCTAAAGATTATGAAGAGTTTATAAAAAGAGAACCTGGGGCAAAGCGGTTTATCAAGAAATTGATAGGTGCGCAAGAGTTTATCAACCGAAAGGACAGATATTGCCTTTGGCTTGTGGGTGCAACACCTGCCGAACTACGTGGAATGCCCCTTGTCATGAAGCGTATAGAGGGTTGTAAGGAAATGCGCTTGAAAAGTAGCGATGCTGCTACACGTAGACTGGCAGATACCCCCACGCTCTTTCGTGAAACCTATAATCCGCCAACAACCATCATTGTTCCGTCGGTAAGTTCGGAACGTAGAAAGTATGTTCCAATGGGATTCATTGATGACAAGACGATAGCAACAAACCTCGTCCTCATCATCCCCTCCGCCACGCTCTACCACTTCGGCATCCTGGAGAGCAACGTCCACATGGCGTGGATGCGGGCGGTGTGCGGTCGCTTGGAGATGCGCTACCGCTACAGCAAGGACATCGTGTACAACAACTTCCCCTGGCCCCAGCCCACTGGCGAGCAGCAGGAGCGGATAGCGCAGGCGGCGCAGGCCATCCTCGACGCCAGAGCCCTCTACCCCGACTCCTCCCTGGCCGACCTCTACGACCCCACGCTCATGCCCAAGGAGCTGCTGCAGGCCCACCGCCAGAACGACCGCCTCGTCATGCAGGCCTACGGCTTCCCCGCGCAGATGACCGAGAGCGAGTGCGTGGCCGAGCTGTTCCGGCGATACAGCCAAATGGCGGAGTGAAGTCACACCGCCACGCCCGTGCGCATCACTTCGCGGTAGATGAGCGAGTCCTCGCCGCGCTCCAAAAGGATAGGCTCGATGTAGCAGCTGATGTCGCGGGTGGCTCGGCCGAGGGTGACGGATGTGTCCCACCATTTGGTGGCATCGACCTTGGGCACGATGACGGCCACGTCAATGTCGCTCCACTCGTTGGGGCAGTCCTTGGCGTAGGAGCCGAACATCATGACCTGCATCGCAGGGTCGAAGCTCGGGGCGATGGCCTCCTTGTAGCGGCGCACCAGCTCCAGGGCGAACTCCCGGGGCAGGATGCCCTGCACGGTGTCGGGGGTGAACGTCAGTGGGTCGATAACTTTTCCTTTAGCCTTTCGAGTATCCATGCGTGAAGTTGTTTGGTGGTTTCTAATATCACCGCGGTTGTCTCGCGGTCGAGGGTGCGGGCCACGTCATCCTTTTCCTCTTGGTAACGTGCCTCGATGTTCATTCGCTTGATGCCCTCGAGGAAATCCCGTTGCTCTTCACTCATCTTCGTGAAGAGTCCGCAGCCCTGGGCGATTCGCCCATGGTCGTGGGTGTACGGCGGGTCGTCGTCGCGGCACACGCACCAGTAGCATTTCAAGGTTTTCTCAATGACCTGATGGCACATGAAGCCGACGTAGAGCCAATGACCTGTTTTATAGAGGTCTTCGGCCACACTCATGTCCTCAGCCACGATGGACAGCCACTTTTCTGCTCTGTCTTTGTTTGCCATTGTTTGTTGCCATTTTTACGGTAATGCTGCTGCAAAGATACGCAGAATAGTTGGAAGTTCCAAACTTTCCCCCGCGTTTTCTCCCGCAAACCCTTTGCGGTTTCACGGGAAAGTGGTATATTTGCAGCGGCGAAGGATGATTTGCCGGCTTATCATTAAAGGTGTACGAATATGGAAGAAAGCAAAAAACTGAAGGTGGTTCACACTACCTGGGGAGAGTTTCTGAAGGAGCATCCCGTAAAAGAAGTGGTGGAGATGCCAGACTGGCCTAAAGGCCATGTGGCAAGGGTGGTAACTGTCAACGCCGTTTTGGCTTAGTCGCGTTTGCTGGGTCATGGCTGTACTGAACAAGGAGTATCCTGGTATGATAGATGCCATCCAGACGGATTGTATCGTGATGCCGGGTATAGAAGAAATGACGCAAAGCAGGCAATTGAGCTATGCGGAGGTGAAGTCTATGGTATGGGATACCGGAGCTACCAATACACTGGTGTCGTCACAAGTGGTGGAAGCCCTCGGGCTTGTCCCCGTTGAGCAAAGCCTTGTGGAAGGTGTGGGTGGCATCGTTGCATCGTCTGTTTACAGGATTAGCGTTTATTTGGCGGACAATATTGTTTTCAAAAACGTCAAGGCTTTGTGCAGTGACATTGGCGACTATGACCTTGTTGTGGGAATGGACATTATCGCACAGGGCGATTTTGCCGTCAGCCACAACAAAGGGCAAGTGTGTTTCAGTTTTCGCTATCCTCCAAAAGGAAGGATAGTATTGGAGTCGTGATGGCATAAGTGGGGCGGCAGTTCCAAACTTCCAAAACTTTCCTCCGCGTTTTCTCCCGCAAAACTTTTGCGGTTTCGTGGGCACGCAGGGGTGTCAAGGATTCTAAACACCATTTTTTTTTAGGGATGAATTCTTTTATGGGGGGATAGTTGTTCACTATCCTCTTTTTTTCCTGTGCTTTTTCTTGTACGTTTTTGAGGATAACTGTCTGAAAAACACTAAAAAACTGATACTGGGACAGCTGTATTCGATGGAGCGGTAAAAAAAAGCAATTTATAAGACGTTCGAGATCCGAATCGCCCCCATTTTGTGCGTTTTTGGCTTATTTATGCTGTTAAAACCCCGTTTTTAACACTTTTTCCTTGCACCCATCTTTCCAGAAGCCGTAACTTTGAACCTGATATTGCGTCGGGGGCAGTTTTT
>CAVBXH010000080.1:0-11271 GCA_963599475.1 Acutalibacteraceae bacterium
TGTGCTCTTCTTCGATGAACCCCACATTCAGCATGACACGGCTTCTCACGCGGCCTGTTAGGTCACGGAAAGACTCCTTGATGCGGTAATAGTAGTCATCTTTTCGGGTCTTCGGATTGTATCGGGGTTGGGGCATGAAGTGCATCGTAGGTGCAAAGGTACAACAAACTTCCGAGTTTCCTGTGTACTACAAATGCGTTTGCAAAGATGCTAACATTGAATATCAGTCATTTGCGGTGATAAAGTCTCCGAAAAAAACTTGATTTTCATGAGATGGGGTCAAACTTGGGTTAGTGCCTGTTTTTAGCCCTCTGATGCCTTGTTTGATTTTACCTGCGTTTCATTCCGCCCGTATACCGAAGTATTCGTTGAGTTCGGCAATGGCTGCACCGTCCGCATTGGGCAAGTCATTTACGAGCTTGCCCCTCTCCAGCAACAGGATGCGAGAGGAGATGTCGGCAATGAAATTGAGGTTATGGCTGGAAATGATGACAGTCGTGCCCTGTTCCTTGCAGCTACGTTGAATCATGTGGGCGATGCTCATCTGCGAGGAGGGATCGAGATAGTTGAACGGTTCATCGAGGACAAGCACCTTCGGGTTCACTATCATGGCACCGATGATGCCTATCTTCTGGCGGTTGCCCTGCGAGAAGTCACGAAGATATTTCTTGGTCCCCATGATTTCATCGTGCATGAAACCTTCAAAGGAAGCCAGACGTTCCTGAAGGGTCGCGTCGTCTATGCCATAGACATCCGCGATAAAATCGAAATACTCCTCGGGAGTCAGGAAGTCTATCAGAAAGCGTCCGTCAATATAGCTTCCCGTGTACTGCTTCCATGCTTCGCTCTCGTTCACCTTCAGCCCGTTGCTCGTCACAAAGCCATCATCGGCTCTGATGAGGTCGAGGATGAGACGCAGCAGTGTGGTCTTGCCCGCGCCGTTGTTGCCTACCAAGCCCACCAGTTCGCCCGACGCAATGCCGAGGTCTGCGATGTCGAGCACGATGTTGTCGTCATATATCTTCTTAAGGTTCTGAATCTTGATGTCCATATTGCTAATTCATAAATTTTTCCATGCGATCATATCTTCTCTTGTAGAACAAGGCGGCGATCTTGCCGATGAACCACCTGTGGAGGGCCAAGGCCAGTAGCGCCAGGGCGACGCACGTGAGACACCAGGCGGTCTCGCCGAAGAGCCAATAGACGACGGTCACCCCTCCCAACGGTATCAGGAAGACAATGCCAAAGAGATTGATTTTCATGTTGGCACCCTGCATGTTGAATAGAGAGCCGTTGAAAATCTCCAGACGGGAGGAGAAAAGACACGTGGGCAGGTTGAAGAGATTGACAAACACCGCCAACGAGAAGCCGCTGACCAGTGCCATTGCGCCTACGTTTGTGTCGAGGAAGAGCACCGGCACGACAAGCAGCAGTGCCACGGCACTCACCATCACGTTGAAGTAGAAACAGTTGCGCAGCATCTGCTCCACCCTCACCGGTTTCGTCATCAACCCCTGAAAGAAGTTGGCCTCTATGCCAAAGGTCCATTGCGAAAGGCATACCGAGGGCAGGAGGATAAGCCCCACGACATAGACAAGGGTGGGCGTTCCCTGTTCTGTCTCCATGTCTGACAGGGCAAAGAAGTAGACATCATACAGGAAGATGGCGGTGATCAGCAGCACCATATTGCGGATGCGCTTTGCGCGCATCGTACCAATGTATTGCAGGCTAAAGAGACTGATATGGTTGAAACCGTGAAACCGGTACGACTTGCGCTTCTGTTCGTTGTATATCTTCAGGTGATACAGATAGAACACCTGCCCTGCCAGCACGGCAACAGCCAAGACGAACAGTCCCAGCCATCCCATCCAAGTGGGGAAGAAGGCGGCAAGCAGCAGATAACCTATCAGCACCACAAACATGCAAATCCACCCCAACACCAGTGGCCACTTGAATATCCACGCTGTCGCCTTGCGGTAACAGGTGATATAGATGCCGTTGATGTAGGAGAATGATAGGAGCAGGAGAAAGCTCAAGACGGCTTGGTCAAGGGGCAACAGCCACAGAAGAACCGGCACCATCAGCACAGGCTGCACGTAGTTCCAAAAGCTCAAGAGATTCGTGGTCAGGAGAAAGCGATTCCACACTTTCTCCGAAACGGGTCGCGACTTCACGTAGTCGTCCATGGCCGTGATGTCACGCTTCATCACCATCTTCATGATGATGTCGGGAATCAGCATACCGATGGCGATGCCTGCTCCCAAGGTGGCCGGCAGGGCATCACCCTCCAGGGTTTCACCGCTCTCCGTGAACCCCTGGAAGATGGATATCCCCACCACCACATAGAAGAAGAGCATGTAGCAGCCCACCACGACATCCTTCTTTTGGAAGTTGCGGCGTTGCTGAAGCCACCACAGTCTCAACAGTAGTTTGAGCATGCGCTGTTCTTTTTCCGGTTCTTAATAGGCCAACACGTTCCAGAGGTCGCGGATGCGCGCCTCAGGATCCCATTTCCCGTTGAAGGTCCACTTGGCCGTGACGGTATGGTATTCGGGCTTGCCCTCGGCCTGATCCAGATTGTTGTCGAGCCAACCACCGTGTCCGCCCTCGCGCGTACAATTATAATAATAGGTGCGCAGTCCCCATGGACACGGGTCGAGCACCTTGTCGGTGTAGGCATAGCTGATGTTGGTGTCGAGAATCTGTTTCGACAGGCGGCAGTTCAGCAGGAAGAACTGCGAGTCGTGGTGGTAGCGTCCCAGGATGGTGGGCGACTTAGCATCGAAGTACGAGTCCTTGATGACCAGCTTCTTGCTCTTGTCACCCCTGCCATCGTGCCAGATGATGGCGCGGCTGTCACCGAGGAAATGGCACCGCGTGGCGTAGCACCAGCCGCGCGGACACAGGAAGTCGACACCGGGACACCGCAGGTTGAGGTCGGCATGATAGTACATCCCGTCCTCCTTTGCCCACAGCGAGAGCGCGTCGTTGCCGTCTGCCCATACGTTGCAGTTGATGACGATGGTACGCGTACCCCTGCCGAAGATGGCCATCTGGTGGGTGGTAGTATTCTCGACGGTCGTCCCGTAGTTGTTGTAGACAGTCATGCCACTGATGACGCAGTCGTCAGCACCCTGCTGCAGAACGATGACCCCATTGCCCGTAGGCTGTCCGTGGTACTCCTTCATCGTGCACGTCTTGGCGGTCTCGGCCAGTACGAGGATGGTGCTGTCGCGGTCTTCCCCCACCAGCACGATGTTGGGGCGGTCGATGATGACCTTCTGTCGGTAGGTGCCTTTGCGGATCAGAATCTTATAAGGCTTCTCCGGCCGTTGCGGTGCCTGTTCGATGGCCAGCTGGATGCTGTCGCCGGGATTGACCACGGCATCGAAGTCGTTGATGTCGGCCTTCGGTTCACGGAACCACTGCAGCCGTCCCGTCTCGTTGCCGCCCTTGGTCTTCAGGCTGATGGCCACCTTGTGTTCCGGGTCGTAACGCTCCGCCCAGCGGTCGTATTCCTTGTAGAGCGAAGCGATTCCGTCAGTATACCAGGAATAGCCGTTGCGCCGTTCCGTACCGATCTGATAGAGGTGTCTTCGGGGTATGCCGTCACGGTCGCAGACATACGGCTCACCGTATTCCAGGTCATAGAAGCGTGCCCACAGCGGCTTGGCCTTGGCATCGGCCACCAGCCGCGTGTCGCGGCCGGGCGTGCCCGGTTTGCCGGTGCGCTCCACGCGCATCCCCGTCAGCTTATGGTCGTCCAGCCACTGCATCGCGCCATGGATGGCCGCCTTAACCCTGTCGTCCGGCTGTTCAAGACTCATGAGCAGACGCACCAGTCCGGCACTCTCCGCAGTGCAGAACGAAGGCAGCTCGTAAGCCCTTGCCGGAGCGGGAGCCAGTGTTTCGCGGTCGTGCTGCTGACACCATACGGTGGGCTTCCCATCGCGCCGTATCTGCGTGGCCAGGATGCAGTCGATGCCCTTGTCAAAGGCCGCCTTCATCTGCTTGCGCAAGGCCTTCGTCGTCAGTTTGCCCTGATAGGGTTCCTGCTGTTCCGCCACCTCTTTCAGCATCCACATCGTGTGTTCCATGGCATGGTCGTTGTAGGTGATATGAATTTGATAGTCGCGCATCACAGGCCAGAACTGCGGCCAGCCGCCGTTGGCATACTGTCCGCTGAGCAGGTATTCCATGCCCCGGCAGAACGCCTGGCGGTAGCGGTCGTCCTTCGTCTGTTGGTAGAGCCGTGCCAGGAAGGTCATCTGCGTCGTGGTGGCATCGTTGTCAGTGGTCGAGTCGTCACGCCGCGGCTGGTCTTTCAGCACCTGCTCGCGTTCCGCATCAGTCATGCGGCGCACCATGTCGATGTTCTTCGGCCAACCGCCCGTTGCCCGCTGATAGAGCAGCAGCTGGTCGCCGATGCGCCGTGCCTCTTCCGTTTGGAAGAATGCCGGGTCGGTCTCCCTTAATACGTTCTTGTACCCCTTCTGTGCCAGAGCCGTCATGCCGACGGCCAGCAACAGCACCATCACGCTTCCGAGGCGCATGGTCCACAGTTTTCTTGTTGTTTTTTTCATTTTAGTAGTATTAATAGCAGTTTGTCCCTGCAAAGGTACGATTAAGCGAAGAGAATACAAAATAAAAAACCGAAAAAACACCCACCATCACACAATATATTTGCAGGAACAGCGTTGTATACAACGTGAGAAGCATTCCGCTGATAGGATTGCTCCTGCTCGCACCACTTCAGGCGGTGGCACAGCAGGAGGTCTCCTTTGCCCACTACTGGGCCATGGAGCCGTCGTTCAATCCCGCTACCGTGGGGATGGCGCAGCAACTCCGTGTCATGGGCAGCTATCAGATGAGCATGGCCGGGTACGACCAGCATCCCCGCACGATGTATCTGGCCGCCGACATGCCGTTACAGTGGCGAAGCACGGCACACGGCATAGGCATCCAATTGCTGAACGATGAGATTGGACTCTTCACCCATAAGCGCATGGTGTTGCAGTATGCCTTCCGGCAACGGCTCTTCGGCGGCACGCTGCACCTCGGTCTACAGGCCGGACTGCTGAGCGAGGGGTTCAAGGGCTCGGAAGCGGACGTGGACGACACCAGCGACCCCACCTTCTCTGCCACCGACGCCAACGGTACGGCAGTAGACTTCAGCGGAGGACTCTACTACCGTCGCGGCTCGTGGTATGCCGGAGCCTCGGTGCTCCACGCCAATGCCCCGTCCGTAGCCCTCGGCGACAGGAGCATCCTGCACGTGGAGCAGGCATACTACCTCACGGCAGGCTATGCCATCCAGCTACGCCACCCCGCCCTGTCGCTCCTGCCCAGCGTACTGGCCTGCAGCAACGGGACATCGCAGCGGGCCGACATCACCGTCCGCCTCCGCTACTCTCACGACCGGAAGATGCTGTACGGCGGAGTGGGCTATAGTCCGAACCGCTCGGTGACGGCCTTGATAGGCGGCAATTTCCACGGCATTCACCTCGGCTACAGCTACGAGATGTACACCTCGGGGACGGGACTCGGCAATGGCAGTCATGAGCTCTTCGTGAGCTATCAGGCCGCACTCAACCTCGGAATGCGCCAACCCAGCCGCCACCAAAGTGTGAGAATACTCTAACAAACGCGATAAGCACAGAACAACAACGCTATGAAGACATTACGACACATACTGCACCATCCGCACGCCGCACGCCCCATACAGCCGGTGTTGCTGCTCCTGGTGGTGACGCTCACCGCCAGCTGTCTCGGCTCGCGCATCGCCTCCCGGCAGGGCGGTGAGGTGACGGGCCGGAGCGGACGCGTCTTTGCCGAGCCGACACCCTTCGGCATGACGCTCATCAAGCGGGGACACGTGAAGATGGGCATCGAACGGCAGGACTCGCTGTGGGGCCGCCCCACGCCGGTGCGCGACATCTCGGTGGAGAGTTTCTGGATGGACGAGCACGAGGTGACCAATTCCATGTACCGCCAGTTTGTCCACTACGTCCGCGACTCCATCATCCGCGAGCGGCTGGCAGACCCCAACTACGGTGGTGACGAGACCTACAAGATTGAGGAGGATCGCTACGGCAATCCCGTCACGCCGCACCTCAACTGGAAGAAGCCCCTGCCGCGCCGCCCCAACGAAGACGAGCAACGCGCCTTTGAGAGCCTCTACACCACCAACCCCGTGACTGGCGAGAAACTCATCGACTGGCGGCAGCTCAACTACCGCTATGAAATCTACGACTACGCCGAGGCCGCCAAGCGGAAATACCGCACCAATCCGCAGGAGCGCGTACTGAACACCGACCTCCGTGCTAACCCCAACGAGCGCATCTGGATCTCCAAGGACACGGCATACGTGGACGACGACGGACGCATCGTGCGCCAGACCATCAACCGCGAATACACTGGTCCGTGGGATTTCCTCAACACCTACATCGTCAATGTCTATCCCGACACCACCTGTTGGGTCAACGACTTCCCCAATGCCTCCAATGAGAACTATATGCGGTTCTACTTCTCCAGTGCCGCCTACAACGACTATCCCGTGGTCGGCGTGACGTGGGAACAGGCCAATGCTTTCTGTGCTTGGCGCACTGACTACCTGTTGCGCGGATTCGGCGAGGCCGCACGCTATGTGCAGCGGTACCGCCTGCCCACCGAGGCGGAATGGGAATATGCCGCACGCGGCAAGAACCAGAACGAGTTTCCTTGGGACAACAAGGAGATGGCATCCGGCAACGGCTGCTATTATGCCAACTTCAAGCCCGACAACGGTAACTATACCAAGGACGGCAACCTCATTACCAGCCGGGCTGGCATCTACAATGCCAACTCCAACGGCCTTTACGACATGGCGGGCAACGTGGCGGAATGGACCGGCACCATCTATACCGAGGCGGGTGTCGAGCAGATGAACGACATCAACCCCGACCTCCGCTACAATGCCGCACCCGAAGACCCCTACCGCATGAAGAAGAAAACGGTGAAGGGCGGATCGTGGAAAGACCCCGAGTCGATGGTGCGGTCGGCTTGGCGCACCTTCGAGTATCAGAACCAGCCCCGCAGCTACATCGGATTCCGCTGTGTGCGCAGTCTGGCCAACACCAACAGCGGCAAGGTAAAAAACAAGAAATAAGGATATTCACTACAAACAAAAACGAATCATCATGACAGCATACAGCAAGTGGAACATGGTATACCGGATGCAGAAATGGATGGACAGTGTGGCAGGACAGACCTTTCTGAACTACGCCTACAGCTGGGGAGCCGCCATTGTCATTCTGGGCACACTCTTCAAGCTGACTCACCTCCCCTACGCCAACCTCTTTCTCTATTTGGGCATGGGCACCGAAGTGCTCGTGTTCTTCCTGTCGGCCTTCGACCGTCCGTTCGACAAGACCACCGACGGCATGGATCTGGAGACTGGACACCGCAGGCCGACGGTGGAACAGGTTTCAGAAGGTCGTGGCGGCCAGATGCCCGCAGGTCTTGACGGACAGATGGCCGACTATGCCGAGGAGCTGGAGGATCTCCATGAGCAGACCCGCCACATGACCGCCCAGATGGCCGAGCTTAACCGCATCTATGCCCGTATGATTGAGGCCATGTCCGCACAACACAAAATGCAGTAAGTACCCGTCATAACCCATACGCACAGAACCATGGCTATCAAGAAACGCCCGTTGTCGCCTCGGCAGAAGATGATCAACCTGATGTATGTCGTGCTCATGGCATTGCTGGCTCTCAACGTGTCTACTGAGGTGCTGGACGGATTCTCGGTGGTGGAAGACAGTCTGCGCCGCACGGCACGGACGGCCTCTGACGAGAACCGCGCCCTCTACGATGCGTTTGCAGCACAGCAGGCACGCAACCCGCAGAAGGTGCAGCAGTGGTTCGGACAGGCCCTGCAGTTGCGGCAGCTCAGCGACTCTCTCTATGGCATGGCCGAGCGGTTGAAGGTGGCTATCGTGCGCGAAGCGGACGGAGCGGACGGCGACGTGCTGCACATCCGCAACAAGGAGGACCTTGATGCCGCAGCGACGGTGATGCTCACCATGGGTAGCGGACAGGGGGAAACGCTCCATCAGGCCATTGTGCGCTATCGGGAACACGTGCTAACACTCCTCACCGACAGTGTGCAGCGATGCATGGTGGCACAGAATCTCTCCACCGAACCGTCGGCCGAGGCACGCGCCGTGGGAAAGAACTGGCAGGAGTATCTGTTCGACAACATGCCCGTGGCGGCGGCCGTCACCATGCTGACCAAGTTGCAGACGGACGTGCGCCATGCGGAAGGCGAGGCGTTGCACGCACTGATGGACAATGTTGACAGCAAAGACCTGCGCGTCAACAGCGTGAGTGCACTGGTCATCCCCGAGGCCCAGACCGTGGTGCGCGGCGACCGCTTCTCCGCACGCATCGTCATGGCCGCCGTTGACACCACACAACATCCGCAGGTGTTCATCGGAGGACGGCAGGTGGCGCTGCAAGACGGACGCTATGAAACCGTGGCCAGTCGCGCCGGCGACTTCACCCTGTCGGGATTTCTCCAGATACCCGACGGACGGGGCAATCTGGTGCGCCGGGACTTCAGTCAGAAATACACCGTAGTGGAACCCTCCGCCACGGTATCGGCATCACTGATGAACGTACTCTATGCGGGCTATGATAATCCGTTGAGCATCTCTGTGCCGGGCGTTCCCCTCACCAAGGTGCAGGCATCGATGACGGGCGGCACACTGCGCTCCGTTGCCCCGGGACGCTATACCGCCCGGCCTGCCACACCCGGTAGCGAGGTCACGGTAACCGTCACCTCGACCAACAGCGGGCGACCGCAGCAGATGGGACGCTACGCCTTCCGGGTGCGCCGTCTGCCCGACCCTGCACCGTATATAGACCTCGCGGCAGACGGTGGCGGCACGTCCCGCTTCCGTGGCGGTGCGCTGTCCAAGGCCAAGCTCGTCGCCGCCGACGGCATCGGTGCCGCCATTGACGACGGCATCCTCGACGTGCCCTTCCGCGTGCAGAGCTTCGAGACGGTGTTCTTCGACAATATGGGCAACGCGGTTCCCATGGCGAGCCAAGGTGCCCGCTTCTCGGCACGGCAGAAGGATGTGATACGCCGCCTGCAGCGCAACCGCCGCTTCTATGTGTCGCGCGTCACGGCAATAGGTCCCGACGGCACACAACGCAAGTTGTCCACCTCCATGGAAATCATCGTGAAATAATACAAGCATCCCTACGACTATGAAGAGAAACATCCTGATAACGGCTATGGCCAGTGTGCTGACACTGATGACAACCGCTGCCATGGCACAGCCCAAGGCACGCACGCCACAGACCACCGCCAACCAACGGTCGGGTATTAGTCAGCGTGCCCGTCTGATGTACCCCACCTCCCCCGACATCCCAGACGACGTGATATGGCGGCGCGACCTCTACCGCGAAATCCGTCTGGACGACGATGCCAACGCAGGGCTGTATCATCCCATAACGCCCATCGACCGGCAGTTGAACCTCTTCACCTACCTTTTCAAACTGGCACTGAACGGCTATATCCCCGTCTATGAATACCGGTTGGACGGACTGGAGGCGTTCGGCGATTCGGCACGCATAAATCTACAGACCGTGCTGGACGACCAGCAGATTCCCTACGAACAGAAGAACGGCCGCCTGCGTGTGGACAACCGCGACATTCCTTCTGCTGACGTGAAGCTGTTTTACCTGAAGGAGTGTGTCTACTACGACCATACCAACGCCCAGTTCCGGCGTAAGGTCATCGCGCTCTGTCCCGTGGTCGTCCTCGACGACGAGTTCGGCGGCATGCCCTCCCGGCGTCCCCTCTTCTGGGTGCGCTATGCCGATGCGGAACCGTACCTGAATCGCCAGACCGTGACGGCATCGCCGAGCAACGATGCCGCCACAATGACCCTCGAAGACTTCTTTACGCTCCACTGCTATCAGGGTGCCATCTACAAGACGGGGCAGCGCACGGGCAAGCAGGTTCCGCAGTTTGGCGACACCGATGACAACAACCAGCAGCAGGCACTGCGCCAGGCGCAGCAGATTGACCAGGAGATAGCAGCCTTCGAGCAGCGCGTCTTCGGCCACACGCCGCAGCGCGACTCCATCGAAGCCGCTCGTCAACAGACACAGGAAGAAACCATGGCAGTAAAGGAACAGAAAACGGTAAAAACCCGACAGCGCACCGTAAAAAGCAAACCATCAGACACTACACGCCAGCCCCGCGTCACTGTGCGCCGACAGCGCCACTGACTGACAGCTCCCCCCTGCCTGTCGGTCGTCAGCTGGGGAGAGTCAACGGGTATCACACGGGCATAGAAACAGAAAAAAACGGCAAACAAGCACACGTCGCCTGTTTGCCGATTTTTAATTATTAATTATTAATTCTTAATTAATTCTCAATCCTCGCCACCGCTGGAACTGCCAGACGATGACCCACTGCCCGAAGTCTCATCAGCATCCGAACCGGAAGCCCCGTCCGTGATGTCCTCGTCGTCCACCACAGCCCCCGTGCGCTCATCCACCTTCTGCCAGCTGACCTCGCTGGCGAACTCCCGCGAGAACACGGAACTCACCGTCGCGCCCAGGCGGCTCTTGCCGTTCGTCGCCACGAGCATCGCAGCCGTAGCCAATTTCGTCACGTTGCCCTCTGCGTCCTTCGTGTCCTTCACCGACATCTGCAGGTTCGGATACACCGTGATGAACTTCTCGCCAACGGGCACGCGGAAGCCCTTCAGCACGTTACGCTTCACCACCTTCATGTACTCCGTCACCGCCGCCCGCAGTATCGAGGGCTCGATGGTCGTGTTCTCGCAGGCCTCCTCGCACAGCTCCTCGAACGTCAGCGTTCCGTTCGGCAGCGGCACGGCATAGAAACTGTGGGTGCCCACACTCTTGTTCTCTTTCGCGTAATACTTCACTTTTGCCATAATTCACATAGTGTTTTAGATGTTTTTAGTTACTATCCGCCTCGTTTCCGGCTCTCCGCAGACTTGCGATTCAAGTCTCCATATTAGGCCCCAAAAAGTCACTATATTTAAGCAAAGCGTTTTAATATATTAAACCGAAGCGGTTTGCTATACTAAACCGCAGCGTTTCACTATACTAAACCGAAGTGACCCTCTATAGCCTTCCATTTCGACTCTCCACGGCAATCCGCTTCGCCTTCCACTATCGGAATTGCCCACAAAGATACGGAAATTCTTCTGAAACTCCCAAGCATCCCACCCGAAATCC
>CAVBXH010000081.1:0-11225 GCA_963599475.1 Acutalibacteraceae bacterium
ACAACTTCGACTACTTCTGCAACATGGACATGGTGGAGATCAACCTCGTGGAGGAGGCGCAGTACCGCAAGGAGCTGCACGAACTCATCCGCCAGCACTACCTCTACACCGGCTCGAAGCTCGCCCGCACCATGCTCGACGACTGGCAGCGCTACGTGGAGGACTTCATCCAGGTGGTGCCCATCGAGTACAAGCGCGTGCTTCAGGAAGAGCAGATGAACAAACTCAGACAGAAAATTGCAGACATGCAGAGAGACTATTAAAAGAAACAGACGACTATGGGAAATCCAAAAGCATTCTTAGAGATACACCGGCAGGAGGCCGGCTATCGCCCGATACACGACCGCATCCACGACTTCGGAGAGGTGGAGCAGACGCTGAACACCAAGGAACGCAAGGCGCAGGCTTCGCGCTGCATGGACTGCGGCGTACCGTTCTGCCACTGGGCCTGTCCGCTGGGCAACAAACCACCCGAATGGAACGACGCCCTCTACCGGGGCGACTGGGAACTGGCCTACCGCGTGCTCAACGCCACGAACCCCTTCCCCGAGTTCACAGGGCGCATCTGCCCTGCCCTGTGCGAGAAATCGTGCATACTCAACCTAACGGAACACGAGCCTACCACCAACCGTGAGGACGAGGCTTCCATCACCGAGGCCGCCTTCCGCGAGGGCTACGTACTGACCCACCACCCGCAGCGCAACGGCAAGCGCGTGGCCGTCGTCGGCGCAGGGCCTGCCGGACTGGCTGCTGCCAACGACCTCAACCTGGCGGGCTACGATGTGACCGTCTACGACCGCAACGAGGCCGCCGGAGGACTGCTGCGCTACGGCATTCCCAACTTCAAGCTCAACAAGGCCCTCATCGACCGCCGCATGAAGGTGCTCGGCGATGAGGGCATCCGGTTTGAGTTCGGCGCAGAGATAGACCTGGAGCACCTGACGCTGGCCGAGACGTTTGACGCCGTTGTCGTGGCCACGGGAACGCCCACCGCCCGCAACCTGAACATTCCCGGGCGCGACCTCAAGGGCGTACACTTCGCCCTCGAAATGCTCGCACAGCAGAACCGCATCCTCGACGGCATCGAGTTCAAGAAGGAAGACCTCGTCACGGCCAAGGGCAAGGACGTGCTCGTCATCGGCGGCGGCGACACGGGCAGCGACTGCATCGGCACAGCCCACCGCCAAGGCTGCAAGAGCGTGACGCAGATTGAAATCATGCCCAAGCCGCCCGTAGGGCCGGAAGACCCGAACAACCCGTGGCCGGCCTTCCCCCGCACGCTCAAGACCACGAGCAGCCACGAGGAGGGCTGTACGCGCCGCTGGAACATCAACTCACTGGAGTTTCTGGGCAAGGACGGCAAGCTGACGGGTGTCCGCGTGCAGGAGATCGACTGGAAGCCCAACCCCGAGGGGGGTCGTCCGCTCATGGTGGAGAAGGGCAAGCCCGAGGTCATCAAGGCCGAGCTGGTGTTGCTGGCCATGGGATTCCTCAAGCCCGAGCATCCGCAGTACCCTGCCAACGTGTTCGTCTGCGGCGACGCAGCCAACGGCGCAAGCCTCGTGGTGCGCGCCCTGGCCAGTGGCAAGCAGACCGCCCGCAAGGTGGACGACTATCTGAAAAAGCAATAATAACAATACCGACAACACAAACACAAAAACCTTCAGGTTCTCCCGGCAGCGTTTTTCCGCTCTGCCGGGAGAATTTTTTTTCTCTGCCGGGAAAGTGAAAATTCCCTGCCTAGAGAAAATAATTTTCCTGACTGGAGAAAATAATTTCTCTGACTGGGAAAAAATTGCCATTCGTCACGCGACATGCGCGTTACACGTACCACAGGCAGTGGCATTGGGCGACGAAACAGAAGAAGGCTGGGAAAAATGAAAAAATGCCTGTTGACACACTGGGGCTAAAAAAAGCAGGCTTTAGTAAGCCTGCTCGTGAACGCCCTTGACGGCTCGTCCGCTGGGGTCGTTGAGGTGTTGGAAGGAACTGTCCCAGGCCAGCGCCTCGGCGGTGCTACACGCCACGCTGGGCACGCTGGGCACGCTGCGCGCGGCACTCTCCGAAGGGAAGTGCTCGGCAAAGATGCTGCGGTAGTAGTATTCCTCCTTGTTTTGTGGCGTGTTGATGGGGAAGCGTTCGGCGGCATGCGCCATCTGATCGTCACTGACAGCGGCGGCGGTGATAGCCTTCAGCGTGTCAATCCACGAATAGCCGACACCGTCGGAGAACTGCTCCTTCTGTCGCCAGGCCACGGCCTCGGGCAGCATGTCGGCAAACGCCTCGCGCACGATTTTCTTCTCCATCGTGGAGCCGGGGCAGAGCTTGGCCTCGGGGTTGGTGCGCATGGCAATGTCGAGAAATTCCTTGTCGAGGAAGGGCACGCGTCCCTCTACGCCCCACGCCGAGAGACTCTTGTTGGCACGGAGACAGTCGTAGAGATAGAGCTTGGAGAGCTTGCGCACGGTCTCCTCGTGGAAGGCACGCGCATCGGGAGCCTTATGGAAATAGAGGTAGCCGCCGAAAATCTCGTCTGCCCCTTCGCCGGAGAGCACCATCTTGATGCCCATCGACTTGATAACGCGCGCCAGCAGATACATCGGCGTAGAGGCGCGCACCGTAGTGACGTCGTAAGTCTCTATGAAATATATCACGTCGCGGATGGCATCGAGTCCCTCCTGCACGGTGTAGTTAATTTCGTGATGCACCGTACCGATATGGTCTGCCACCATGCGTGCCTTGGCCAGGTCGGGCGCACCCTTGAGACCCACGGCAAAGCTGTGGAGACGCGGCCAGTACGCCTTGGTCTTGCTGCCGTCCTCAATGCGCATGGCCGCATACTTTGAGGCCACGGCAGAGATGATGCTGCTATCGAGACCGCCGCTGAGCAACACGCCATAGGGCACGTCGCTCATCAGTTGGCGACACACGGCAGCCTCCAGACCGTCGCGGATGGCGGCGACACTGGCAGGGTTGTCCTTCACCGCCTCGTAGTCCATCCAGTCGCGGCGGTAGTAACGCTGCATCTTCCCCTCACGGCTCCAGTAGTAATGGCCGGGAAGGAACGGCTCGTAGCGGTCGCACTGCCCTTCAAGTGCCTTGAGCTCGGAGGCCACATAGACCTTGCCGTCGTTGTCGTAACCGATATAGAGGGGAATGACCCCAATCGGGTCGCGCGCGATAAGGAACTCGTCGCGCTCCTCGTCGTAGAGGGCGAAGGCGAAGATGCCATTCAGCTCCTCCAGAAAGTCGATGCCGTGGTCGCGGTAGAGCGCGAGAATGACCTCACAGTCGGAACCCGTCTGGAAGTCGTAACGGTCTCCATACTTGCGACGAAGCTCCTGATGGTTGTATATCTCGCCGTTGACGGCCAGCACCTGACGTTTGTCGGGACTGTACAACGGTTGCTGTCCAGATTCCGGATCTACGATAGACAGACGCTCGTGGGCCAGAATGGCGTGGCCTCCGCAATAGATGCCACTCCAGTCTGGTCCACGATGCCGTATCTTCTGACTCATCCGCAAGGCTTTCTCACGGAGTGCCTGCGTCTGTTCTTCCACGTGGAAGATTGCTACTATTCCACACATAATGTCTTTTCCTTTTCGTATTGTTTTGTGTTTGCGTCTTGGGTTAGGGTAGGGGAGCGGGCCGGATTGGCCTGCAAGCCCGTTAGGGCTGCAGGGTAAATCCGAACACGAAATAAGCCTTCTGGCTGCACGGGTTGGCCACAATCTGTCCGAAGATGGGCAGCTTGAAGCTATCCGTCACCTGAATGTCCTTGGTGGCTTTCAGCGACAGGTTCGTCACGGCAAAGCCCGAAGTCCCGTAGGTCGTGGTGGCGTGGGGCACAGCAGCGGCTGTAGCATTCCAGTCCACTCCGCCCAACTTGAACGGTGCGTTCAGTTCGAAGTAGGAGGAGTAGGCGCGCTTGCCATCGTTGTTTAAGCCGTCGTTGCCGGCAAAGACGGTGTACCACGTGGCGGAGAACACGCCGAAGTCATAGCCGAGGAAACCCTCGAAGACGTGGGACGTGCCATGGGCGTTATAGTAGAAATAACGCGGGTCGGCCGTGTTGTTGAACCAGAGGTCGGTGACACCGACGGTGAAGTTCTCCTTGCTGTAGCTGAGCGTCATATCCAGTTCCTGTCCGTCCTGCTTGTCGAGACCCACATTGCCCCAAGCCGAGAGGCTCAGTCCCTTGTAGGCCACGCCCAGCGTGGGCTGTACGCTGATATTGCCGCAGTCTATACCACGCCAAATGTAGCGGTTCACAACATCGGCAGATACGGTGGTTTCCACCTCGTCCTGTGCGTGGACAGTGGTGGCTGCGCAAAGCAGTCCCACCGTCATAAGCATAATATTCTTCATTTTCATAATAATCAATTTTTTAAAAGTTACTCTTATTTTATTCTATGCGCTCGTATTAGTTGTAGCAAGCCTCACCGTGTTCGTAGATGTCAAGACCTTCATCCTCCACACGTGCACTGACACGCAGACCGTGAACCTTCTTGATGGTGAAGAACAGGATGGCACCCGTGGCAGCAGCCCAGAGGTCGATGACCAGTATGCCGAAGGCCTCAGCACCGAAGAATCCCCAGCCATGACCGTAGAACAGACCCTCGCTGACAGAGAACAGACCGGTCATCAGCGTACCGAGAATACCGCACACACCGTGAACGGAAGAAGCACCAACGGGGTCGTCAATATGGAGCTTGTGGTCAATGAACTCAATGGCGTAAACCAGTACGACACCGCAAACCAGACCGATGATGATAGCACCAAAGGGGTCTACAACATCGCAACCAGCCGTTATACCTACCAGACCGGCCAGAACACCGTTCAGCGTCAGTGAGAACGAAGGTTTGCCATACTTGAACCAAGTAACGAACATCGTGGCAAGACCACCGCATACGGCAGCAAGGTTAGTGGTGAGGAACACGTGGGAGATGGCCACACGGTTCACTTCGCCCGAAGCTGCAAGCTGAGAACCGGGGTTGAATCCGAACCAGCCCATCCAGAGAATGAACACACCGAGGGCAGCCAAGGTGAGCGAGTGGCCGGGAATAGCGCGGCTCTTGCCGTTCTTGTCGTACTTACCACGACGGGGACCGAGGGCAATGGCACCGATGAGCGCCAGCACACCGCCTACGCTATGCACAATGGCAGAACCGGCGAAATCGTGGAACACGACACCGAAGGTGGTCATCATGAAACTGTCAACGGCATCGTTGCACAGCCAGCCGCCGCCCCATGTCCAGTGGCCTTCTATAGGATAGATAAGGAGCGAGATGAAGAAACTGTAAATTACATACATGGAGAACTTGGTGCGCTCAGCCATGGCACCGCTCACGATTGTGGCGGACGTGGCGCAGAACACTGTCTCGAACATCAAGAATCCCTCCACGGGCAGGTCGCTCTTGTAGAACGAGAGGTCGCCCCAGTTCGGTGCACCGATGAATCCGGCACCGTCAGAGCCAAACATAAATCCGAAACCTACAAAAAAGAACACTACCGATCCAAGCATGAAATCGACAAAGTTCTTAAATAGGATGTTCGCCGTGTTCTTGCTGCGCGTGAAGCCAGCCTCACACAATGCAAAACCGGGCTGCATCCAAAACACGAGTATGGCAGCCAACAACATCCATACGGTATCCAGTGATATTCCTATTTCGTTCATAATATTCCAATTTTTTGTGTTTGTTTTATGATGTTATCCATTCTCTTGTTTCTTGTTTACTTCTTGTCGCGGAGCACCGTGTCACCATTGTCACCCGTGCGGATGGAATAGGTGTCGATCACATCGCTCAAGAAAATACGGCCGTCACCGATTTCTCCCGTGTGCGCTACCTTCAGAATCACCTTGATGGTCGGCTCCACAAACATGTCACGGCAGACAATGGTCAGCGCCACACGCTCAATCACATCGGTATTGTACTGCACACCACGATAAATGCGCTCCTGACGGCTCTGTCCAATTCCATGTACGTCGTGGTACTCAAACCAGTCGATGTCGGAAGAGAGCAAAGCACTCTTCAACTCCTCAAACTTCGTTTTGCGGATGATTGCTTCAATCTTTTTCATACCTTTAACCTTTTGTGTTACTTAATTAATTAATAATATCGAATGTCTTGTTGATATATCAAAGTGAACTATTTCGGGTGCAAAATTACATCAAAAAGTAAGTAAATCAAAGTATATTGTTTCAAAAAGAAAATAAATTATTCATTTTGTTTACATCTGTAACGGTTCTTATGCGATAGTCTTACAAATTAAAAGCATAAGAGGGCTATTCCTTTCAATTTAACAATTTTATAGAAAAAGTAGCCAAATAAGTTTGCAATTTTCTTGCAAATGCTAACAAAACGTAGTAACTTTGCACCGAAATTCAAACAATAAGAAATAAAATAAGGCAAAAAGATAATCATAATGACAGCAAAGGTTCATTTCACAAAGATGCAGGGGGCCGGTAATGATTATATTTACGTCAACACCTTATTATATAATATCCCCGACCCTGAAGAGGCAGCCCGCGTATGGAGCAAGCCTCACACTGGCATCGGCAGTGACGGACTGGTGCTCATTGGAGAGGCCAATATGCCTGAAGCCGACTTTTCGATGCGTATCTTCAATGCAGACGGCAGCGAAGCCATGATGTGCGGAAACGCATCGAGGTGTATTGGAAAATACCTCTATGAAAAAGGGATAACACAAAAAACCGACATCCGCCTGCTGACACGATCGGGCATCAAGACGTTACACTTGGACGTCGCCCATGAGAGTGTGTACAGTGTCACGGTGGACATGTCAGAACCTGTGCTGCACCATATCGGGCAGTTTACAGGTTCGGACGGTCGGTCAACAGAAGCCACTCTGGAAACAGGGGAGGGGAGATGGACGGGCACCTTCGTATCGATGGGAAACCCGCATTTTGTCATCTTCACTGACAACATCAACACCATTGACATAGCTCGCACGGGACATCTGCTGGAACACCACGAAGCCTTCCTAGAGCGATGCAACATCGAGTTTGCCCAGTTGCTGGACAACGGACACATCCGTATGCGCGTGTGGGAACGGGGCAGCGGAATCACCATGGCGTGCGGCACGGGAGCCTGCGCCACTGCCGTGGCAGCAGCACTGCGCGGACTGAAAGAACGGGAGTCCGTGATCGAGATGGACGGCGGCGAGGTCACCGTCCGCTGGGACGAGGCCGACAACCGCGTCTACATGACAGGGCCGGCAGAGTTTGTCTTTGAAGGCGAGATCAGTCTTCCCAGCCACGAACTGTCCACTAACTGACAACAGCGACAACTTCAACAACAAAAAAGATATGGCATTAGTAAACGAACATTTTCTCAAGCTGCCGAACAACTACTTGTTCGCCGACATCGCCAAAAAGGTGAATGCCTTCAAGACGATGCACCCCAAGACAGACGTGATTTCGCTCGGCATCGGTGATGTCACCCAGCCCCTGTGCCCAGCCGTGACAGCAGCCATCCACCACGCTGCCGACGAAATGTCGGTGCAGGCCACCTTCCGCGGCTACGGACCGGAGCAGGGCTACGACTTCCTGCGCGAAGCCATTCTGAAGAACGATTTCCTGCCGCGCGGCATCCATCTCGACATCAACGAAATCTTCATCAATGACGGTGCGAAGAGCGACACGGGAAACCTCCAGGAACTGGTGCGCTGGGACAACAGCATCGGTGTCACCGATCCCATCTATCCCGTCTATATCGACTCCAACGTGATGATAGGACGGGCTGGCGTACTGGAGAACGGCCGTTGGTCGAACGTGACCTATATGCCGTGCACGGCAGAAAACAATTTCATTCCGCAGATTCCCGAGCGCCGTGTGGACATCATCTACCTCTGCTACCCGAACAACCCGACAGGAACAGTACTCCCGAAGGAAGAACTGAAGAAGTGGGTGAACTACGCCTTGAAGAACGATGCCATCATCTTCTATGATGCCGCCTACGAGGCTTACATTCAGGACGAAACCATCCCGCACTCCATCTACGAAATACGCGGAGCAAGGAAATGCGCCATCGAGTTTCACAGCTATTCAAAAACAGCAGGCTTCACGGGCGTGCGGTGCGGCTATACCATCGTTCCGAAAGACATCACAGCATCCACGCTGACGGGCGAGCGCATCCCGCTGAACCAGCTGTGGTACCGCCGTCAGTGCACTAAGTTCAACGGGACGAGCTATCTGAGTCAGCGCGCTGCCGAGGCCATCTACACACCAGAAGGCAAGGAGCAAGTCAAGGCCACCATCGGCTACTATATGCACAACGCACACTTGATGAAGGAAACGCTCACCCGGTTAGGACTGACCGTATACGGTGGAGAACACGCACCCTACCTCTGGGTGAAGACCCCAGACGGCGAGGGCAGCTGGCGCTTCTTCGAACAGATGCTCTACGATGCCCACGTGGTATGTACACCCGGTGTTGGCTTCGGCCCGAGCGGTGAAGGCTACATCCGCCTGACCGCCTTTGGCCAGCAGGACAAGACCGCCGAGGCCCTGCAACGGATAGAAAACTGGTTGAAATAAATGAAAGACAAAAGAATATAAACACCCAATACAAACAAAAAAAGCTGTTATTATGGAAAATTTAAGATTTCAGGTCGTTGAAAAGGCTTCCATGAAGAAGCCCCTCGACGTAAAAGCTCCATCAGAGAGGCCCTACGAGTATTTTGGCAAGAAGGTCTTCAACCGCGAGAAGATGTACAAATACTTGCCGAAGGATGTCTATGAAAAGATGATTGACGTCATCGACAATGGTGCACGCCTCGACCGCAAAGTGGCTGACGCAGTGGCCGCCGGCATGATGCAGTGGGCCAAGGAAAACGGTGTGACGCACTACACTCACTGGTTCCAGCCGCTGACGGAAGGCACCGCCGAGAAGCACGACTCGTTCATCGAGCACGACGGCAAGGGCGGCATGGTAGAGGAATTTTCTGGAAAGCTGCTGGTACAGCAGGAGCCTGATGCCTCGTCGTTCCCCTCTGGAGGCATCCGCGCCACCTTTGAGGCACGCGGCTACTCGGCCTGGGATCCGACCAGTCCCGTGTTCATCATCGACGACACACTCTGTATCCCCACCATATTCATTTCCTATACCGGCGAGGCTCTCGACTACAAGGCACCGCTGCTCCGCGCACTGCACGCTGTGAACGTGGCAGCTACCGACGTATGTCACTACTTCGACCCGACCGTGAAGAAGGTAACCTCTAACCTGGGATGGGAACAGGAGTATTTCCTCGTGGACGAAGGACTCTATTCAGCCCGTCCTGACCTCGTGCTGACCGGCCGCACACTGATGGGCCACGACTCAGCTAAGAACCAGCAGATGGACGACCACTACTTCGGTTCTATCCCCGAGCGCGTACAGGCCTTTATGAAAGACCTGGAGATACAGGCTCTGGAACTGGGGATTCCCTGCAAGACACGCCACAACGAGGTAGCCCCCAACCAGTTTGAGGTAGCTCCTATTTTCGAAGAAACCAATCTGGCCGTAGACCATAACATGCTACTGATGTCGCTGATGAAGCGCGTGGCACGCAAACACGGATTCCGCGCACTGCTCCACGAAAAGCCCTTCGACGG
Organism: Acutalibacteraceae bacterium; assembly: GCA_963599475.1. Lineage (GTDB taxonomy): Bacteria > Bacteroidota > Bacteroidia > Bacteroidales > Bacteroidaceae > Prevotella. The sequence continues at coordinate 9,617 of CAVBXH010000081.1, forward strand.
CATCAACGGTTCCGGCAAGCACAACAACTGGAGTCTGTCTACCGACAACGGCGTACTGCTCCATGCTCCCGGCAAGACCCCTGAGGCTAACCTGCGCTTCGTCACCTTCATCGTGGAGACACTGATGGGTGTATACAAGCACAACGGACTTATCAAGGCTTCCATCATGAGTGCCACCAATGCCCACCGTCTGGGTGCCAATGAGGCTCCCCCTGCCATCATCTCGTCGTTCCTGGGCAAGCAGCTGACTGAGCTGCTGGATCACATCGAACTGGCTGATAAGGACGACCTCTTCTCTATGAGCGGCAAGCAGGGCATGAAACTCGACATTCCCGAGATTCCCGAACTGCTCATCGATAATACAGACCGCAACCGCACGTCGCCCTTTGCCTTCACTGGCAACCGTTTCGAGTTCCGTGCAGTCGGCTCTGAGGCCAACTGCGCTTCGGCCATGATTGCACTCAACTCGGCTGTTGCAGAAGCACTCGTAGACTTCAAGAAGCGTGTTGACGCACTCATCGCCAAGGGTGAGGACAAGACTAGTGCCATCGTGGAGATTATCCGCGAAGACATCAAGACCTGCAAACCCATCCGCTTCGACGGCAACGGCTACAGCGACGAATGGGTGGAGGAAGCTACCAAGCGCGGCCTTGACGTAGAGAAGTCGTGCCCGAAAATCTTCGAACGCTACCTCGACCCCGAGAGCATCGAGATGTTTGAGAAGCTCGGCGTGATGAACAAGAAGGAGTTGGAAGCCCGTAACGAGGTGAAATGGGAAACCTATACCAAGAAGATTCAGATTGAAGCCCGCGTGCTCGGCGACCTCTCCATGAACCACATCATACCGGTTGCCACACAGTATCAGAGCAAGCTGTTGGACAACGTGCAGAATATGCGCGCCATCTTTGCCGCTGACAAGGCCGACACATTGTCAGCACGCAACATCAAAATCATTGAGGAGATTGCCGAACGCACCGCTGCCATTGAGAAGGGTGTTGAGGAACTCGTTGATGCCCGTAAGGTGGCCAATAAGATTGCCGACGAGCACGAGAAGGCCATAGCCTATCACGACACGGTAGAGCCGAAGATGGATATCATCCGCTATCAGATTGACAAACTCGAACTGATTGTTGATGATACCTGCTGGCCATTGCCGAAATATCGTGAAATGCTGTTCATCCGCTAAGCAACGGATGCACGACAACAAAAACAGAAAATAAAAATCTATTTCTTTTTTTGGTTGTTTGAAGTTTGCGCAGGGTTCGATGCTGTGAAGTATCGGACCCTCATTTTGTATTCTATAACACAAAAACATTCCCGTTCATGCTCCATAAAAGATACATGAGCGGGAATGGAATTTTTCCGTGGTGCCGTGAGCGGGAATCGAACCCGCACGGCCATTGCTGGCCAAGGGATTTTAAGTCCCTCGTGTCTACCGATTCCACCATCACGGCATCGGCATCGGATTTTTCTCGTGCAAAGGTAGTGCAAACCGAGCAAAATACAAAATAAAACGATGTTTTATTTTTATTTCAGAGGTGCAGCCAATATTCCTGGCAGAGTCAACCAGCAAGTGCAAGACGGGAGCAAAATTACGAATAATGTTTGT
>CAVBXH010000082.1:0-10681 GCA_963599475.1 Acutalibacteraceae bacterium
CGGCTGTGGCTGACTCCATCTTTGGGGAATGGCGAGAACTGGGCAATCCATGCGTGGGTGCCGATGCCCAGACCACTTTCCATTCGCAGAGTACTTATATCTTGCCTGTGGCAGGAAAGAAGGATGAATACATCTACATGGGCGACCGATGGAAGGCCAACAATGCCATTGACGGTAGGTATGTTTGGTTGCCTATCCGTTTTGAGAACGACCGCTTTACAATTCATTGGCGTGATGAATGGCAACTGAAGGACAGCGTGGGTATGTCGTCAAGTCCAACGATAGGTGCACAGGCGCAGTCGTGGCCTGCATCCTCTGAGGCGTCCAAGCCGGGCACTCGTTGGTGGTGGATGGGTTCGGCCGTCAATGAAGACGACTTGCGTTGGAACATACAACAATATCATCAGGTGGGTCTCGGTGCTCTGGAGATTACCCCTGTCTATGGCGTAAAAGACAATGAGCGGAATGAGATAGACTTCTTGTCGCCACGCTGGATGGATATGTTGGGAGTGGTAGAGAAGGAAAGCAATGTTTTTGGAATGCGGGTGGATATGAATACCGGTACGGGATGGCCTTTTGGCGGTCCCTTCGTTCCGATAGAAGAAGCTGCAGCTAAACTTTCTTATACCGATGTCAAGACAACGGGGGCTGCACTGCGCGAGGGCGTGGATGTGAGTTTAGACAATGCCCAGGAAAGAACGTATGCTAAGGTGAGCCGAGTGATGGCTTATGTAAGGAATGCTGCTACTGGTAAGGTGGATGAGGTCATTGACTTGACGGCTTTTACCACTTCGGATGGTCAAGTGACTTGGAAGAAAGCTACCAAGAAAAAGTCTTACCATCTGATTGCCATCTATTGCTCTCGCACTTTGCAAAAGGTAAAGCGGGCTGCCCCGGGTGGATATGGCTATGTCATCGACCATTTCGACAAGAAGGCTGTGGCGCATTATCTGAATCATTTCACCCAAGCCTTCGGAACGACCAAGACTCCTTTCCCGAGTGTTTTCTTCAATGATTCCTACGAGGTGTTTGGGGCAAACTGGACACCTGCGCTGTTTGAGGAGTTTGAGAAACGAAGAGGTTATAAATTGGAGGATCATCTCTTGGAACTGCTCGGTTTGCTGGATGACGGCAACAAGGTGCTGAGCGATTATCGGGAGACCTTGGGAGAAATGCTGTTGGAAAACTTTACGATACAATGGACCGAATGGGCACATCAGCATGGAGTGAAGACCCGTAATCAGGCACATGGCTCACCTGCCGATGTGCTGGATGTCTTCTCTGTTGTCGATATTCCTGAGACGGAAGGATTCGATACCACCGATTTTGGCATTCGTGGACTTCGCACGGACAGTGGCTTTACTCACATGAGTGCTAATGCACCGTGGATGCTGAAGATGGCATCCTCCGCAGCCCATGTGGGTGGCAAAGCTTTGACAAGCTGTGAGTCCTTCACTTGGCAGACGGAACATTTCCGTACCTCTCTTTCCCAGATTAAGCCCGAGGTGGATTACCTCTTTACTTCAGGAGTCAACCATGTGTTCTTCCATGGAACGGCATATTCACCAAGGGATGTGGCGTGGCCGGGATGGAAGTTCTATGCCAGCATGGATATGAGTCCTACGAATAGTATTTGGCGTGATGCTCCTTTCTTGATGAAATACATCGAGCGGTGCCAGAGCTATTTGCAGAGTGGTGGGCCTACCAACGACCTCTTGGTGTTGATGCCCGTTCGTGAGATGTGGCACAAGCGTATCGGTACTGGGGCAGAATCCTTGCTGATGCAGTTTGATTTTAATTCTATTCGCAGGAATTTCCCTGAGTTCGTGGATGCGATGCAGCGACTGGAACGCACGGGGGTGGATTATGATTATGTCAGTGAACGAAACATGTTGGGACTTTCCTGCGTGGATGGAAAGTTGCAGACGGCGGCTGGTACTCGGTATACGGCACTCGTTATTCTAGGAAAAGGAATCCTCTCGGATGCGGCAAAGTCTCATCTGGATGATTTACGCCAACAAGGTGCTGCTATTATATATGGTATAGATAGTGAAAGAATCCAGCAAGTAGCAAAGGCTGAGCCGATGTGTAAGGATGTTGGCTTGCGTATGATTCGCCGTAAGAACCAAGAGGGCTACTTTTATTTCATTGCCAATCTATCGCCACAAGATATAGATAAGGATGTCAAGCTGGCTGTGGATGCGAAAGATGCACGATGGTTTGACCCGATGGATGGAAAGATCTATAAAGCAGACTTATCGGACAATGGTGTGAAGATAAGACTGAAAAGTGGTGAGTCTATGATATTGCAGACTTATCAGACGGTTCTTCTGACAAAGGCTGATGACCAAAAGTTGATGGCGGTGGGGAATATCGTTAAACCATTGGATGGTCAGTGGTCGCTTTCCTTTAAGGACTGTGCTCCTATGGTAGATAAGACATTCTCCTTGGATACATTGCAGACATGGGAAACGCTGGCGGATGATTCCGTAAAAGTAACGATGGGAACGGGTGTTTATACAACGACTGTAACGATGACTGCCAAGGAAGTCAAGGAGCACTGGATGATAGATTTAGGCGATGTCAGGGAAAGTGCCAGAGTCTATGTCAATGACCGTTTCGTAGGTTGTGCATGGGCTGCGCCCTTTGAGCTGAAGTGTGGCAACTGCTTCCGGAAAGGGCGTAATACCATTCGAATCGAGGTGACGAATCTTCCAGCCAATCGTATTGCTGAGATTGACCGAAAGGAAATCCCTTGGAGAAACTTTAAGGAAATCAACTTTGTGGACATCAATTACAAGAAGACCTCCTTTGCTAATTGGAAGCCCGTGAAGAGTGGGTTGAATTCTTCTGTATATCTTAGGAGTTTGCGATAAATACTTTCACCTAACTTAGCACTGCTTTTATTTCGTCTCTTCCACAAACTGGATGAATTCGGGCTTGACGTCCACTCCTACGGCAAGGAAGCCTGGCAGTTCGACCAGCAGTCGCTTGACCTTGGAGCCGCGTAGCGTGAGCAGGCAACCTTCCAGCTCATTGAGCGGTCCGCCGATGATGCGTACCTTTTTGCCGCACATGTCGGGCGTGATTTCTTCGGGCAGGTAGTACTGGGGGAACTTGGTGGAGTTCACGGCACGGATGAAACGTTCCATAGCCGTCTTTTCCACAACCATCGGCTCGCGCCAGGAGTGGCGCAGCCAGCGATACTGGAGGGTTGGCGTCCGATCCACCACGGTGTCCAAATGCAGGCGCGACTCATGGACGAAAAGCAAGTTCCAGATGAAGGGTATTTGTTCGCGGACACGCACACCACCGCGGACAGCAATATGCCACACCATGGGGACAAAGACCTCCATCTCCATCTCCATCAACTGTCGGTAGGCGGGCTGTTTTGCATTGGGGCGTTTCAGGTCGCGCATCACGTACCACTGCACCGACTCTTCTTCGTGCTCGTTGGGTGTCTCCATCCGTTGGTTGTTATCATTTTCGACTATTGTGATTCCGCAGGGATTCGAACCCTGGACCCACGCCTTAGAAGGGCGTTGCTCTAATCCAACTGAGCTACGGAACCAATTTCCCGACTGCAAAGGTACGAATAAGCGAGCGAAAAACCAAATTTATTTGAGTTTTTCCGAGCGGAAGTACCTTCGACGCGTAGCGTCAGAGTACGAATAAGCGAGCGAAAAACCAAATTTTGGAGCAGCGAATGCAGAGAAAAGCTCGCTTTTCCTCTGCTGAGTCGCGACAAAACAAGCTGAAAGCAAATTTATTTGAGTTTTTCCGAGCGTGAGTACCTTCGGACAAAGTTTTTCTTCACTCATGGTGGTAGGGTTCTCCCTTGATGATGGTGCAGGCGCGATAGATTTGTTCGGTGAATGTGAGGCGAATCATCTGATGGGAGAAGGTTAGTTGGGAGAGACTGATCATTTGGTCGGCACGCTGATAGACAGCAGGGGAGAAACCGTAGGGACCACCGATGACGAAGACGAGGCGGCGTGCGGTGGCGCGTTGTCGCTCCAGCCACTTGGCGAAGTCGACGCTCCGCATCTCCGTGCCGTGCTCGTCAAGTAGCACCACGGTGTCTGTCTGTTGCAGTTGTCGAAGGATGAGTTCGCCCTCGGCCTGCTTCTGCTGCGCCTCGCTGAGCCCCTTCGTGTTCTTCAGTTCGGGAATGGTCACCATGTCGAAGGGCATATAGTGCACGATGCGTGCGGCATAGTCGTCGACGATGGAGACGAAGCGTTTGTCTGCCGTCTTGCCGACCTGGAGGAGGATGGTCTTCATGTGCTTATCTCAGATCGATGATTTCCGCGTGGGGACAGGCTTTCCGGTTGAACTGGAACAGGCTGTCGGAGAGGTTGCCGCGCTTGAAACCGCTGATGGTGACGGTCGTCCAGCGGTTGTTTTGCAACAGGCGCACCTGCGAGGGCACGTAACTCTGTCGCGACACGGTGACCACCATCTCGCGGATGGCTTTCTTCTGCGACTTCATCGTGACGACATAACTTTGTCCCTGGGTCTGCATGGAGAGGGTGTAGCCCTGTCGGTAGAGATAAACGAAGCCGTAGGGATTGATGGCGGACAACTCGCTCGCCGTGGGTGTGCTGATGTTCACCTCGTCGTTCTGCGGCACGTAGGTCCATTGCGTCTTGCCGTCAAACCAAACGGTGGCTGCCGTTGTCTTGGCGTAGAACTTGCGGCCTTTAATGGAGATGGTGCCGCTGACACTGCCGTTCTGTGCATCGCGTGCTTTGAACGAGGCCGTCACGCCGCCCTTGCTGGCCAATGCCTGCGCGGTCTTGTCGAGCACGCTCTTCGCACTCTGTGCCCCTGCAGCGGAGCAGCACCCCACCAGCAGGCCAATCATCCATAATCTGAGCGTTTTCATATCTTTCTGTTTATACGTTTAGTGTCGCCACTGGTTTAGCAGGTTTTCCAAGCTCACCTCGTCCTGGATGAGCACCTCGCGCGGCTTGCTGCCCTGTGCCGCTCCCACCACGCCGGCGCGTTCCAACTGGTCCATGAGGCGGCCAGCACGATTGTAGCCGATGGCAAACTTGCGCTGGATGAGGCTCGTGCTGCCGCTTTGGTTGATGACGATGAGGCGTGCGGCATCTTCGAACATGGGGTCCAGATGGGCCATGTCCACCTCGGCGGCATCGCCGCCCTCACCGTCGGCGGTGTCGGGTTCCGGCAGTTCGAAGGCGGAGACGTAGCCTTGCTGCTGGGCGATGAACGCGTTGATGCGCTCCACCTCTGGCGTGTCCACAAAGGCACACTGCACGCGGACGGGTTCGCCACCGTTGAGGTAGAGCAGGTCGCCGCGCCCGATGAGCTGTTGCGCACCGGGACGGTCGAGAATGGTGCGCGAGTCAATCATAGCTCCGACGCGGAAGGCGATGCGGCTCGGGAAGTTGGCCTTGATGGTGCCGGTGATGATGTTGGTGGTGGGTCGCTGCGTGGCGATGATCATGTGGATGCCCACGGCGCGCGCCAGTTGGGCGATGCGGGCAATGGGCAGCTCCACCTCCTTGCCTGCTGTCATGATAAGGTCGCCGAACTCGTCGATGACAACGACGATGTAGGGCAGGAAACGGTGGCCGTTGTCGGGGTTCAGTTGTCTGCTGACGAATTTCTTGTTGTATTCCTTGATGTTGCGCGACTGAGCCAGCTTCAAAAGGTCGTAGCGCGTGTCCATCTCCTTACACAATGAGTTGAGCGTGCGCACCACCTTTGTGACATCGGTGATGATGGGGTCGGCATTGTCGTCGGGCACCTTGGCCAGGAAGTGCTTCTCGATGGAGGCATAGACGCTGAACTCCACCTTCTTCGGGTCTACCAGCACGATTTTTAGCTCAGCCGGGTGTTTCTTGTAGAGCAAGGAGGTGATGATGGCGTTGAGACCCACCGACTTTCCCTGTCCGGTGGCACCGGCCACCAGCAGGTGCGGCGCTTTCGCCAAGTCGAACATGAACACCTCGTTGGTGATGGTCTTTCCCAGCGCGCAGGGCAGTTCCATGGTCGACTCCTGGAATTTCTTCGAGTTGAGAATGGACTCCATCGACACAATGTTGGGCTTGGCGTTCGGCACCTCAATGCCGATGGTGCCCTTGCCGGGGATTGGCGCGATGATGCGGATGCCCAGTGCCGACAGTGACAGGGCGATGTCGTCCTCCAGGTTGCGGATGCGCGAGATGCGGACACCCGGTGCCGGTGTGATCTCATAGAGCGTGATGGTAGGGCCGACGGTGGCCTTGATGCTACTGATCTCCACGCCGAAGTTGCGGAGCACGTCGACGATGCGGTTCTTGTTGGCGTTCTGCTCCTCCATGTCGATGTAGGGCTTGCCGTCGTCGTCATACTTCTTCAGCAGGTCGAGGGTGGGGTAGTGGTAGTTCTCCAAGTCGAGTTTCGGGTCGTAGGGCGTGTCCAAACCGCCGCGCTCGCCGGCCACCTCCCGGCTTGTAGCTGCTTCTTCCTCCTGTCCTGTGTCGACGGTCATCTCCACCGTGCCGTCTGTCGGTGCTGCCGCGTCAGGGATGCCTTCGCCGCCGTTGCCCGCCTGCGCGTTGTCTGCATGGTTGAACTCCACGGTCTGTGTCTCCGGGTCGTCAAACACCTCGGGGTCTTCCAGCGTGTCGAGTGGCAACTCGCCCGTGGCCGCCTCGCCCTCGCCCACATGAACCTCCATGGGCACTTTCTTGCGGTAGTGGAAGGGATTGAAGATCTTGCGGATGACGATGATGGTCCTGGCACTGAGGTAGGTGAGGAAAATCAAAGCCAGCAGAGGCAGCAACATGGTCAGCCCCGGCGTGCCCATAAGTCCCTCTATCGTGTCGCAGGTAGCCAGACCATAGTCGCCTCCTAAATTGAAGTGCATGTCGGGAAACAGCGGCGACAGGAACTGAGCCAGCATCAGCGAGCTCCATAACATAACGATCGACAGGCACAGAAACCATCTCAGCAGGTTGACTTTGTAGGACAGCAGCATACGGACACCTATCAGAAAGAGAAAAACGGGAATGAGAAAAGCGGGCAGTCCGAAGCTCCGCTTGATGAAGAACCAGGACATTTTGGCTCCCAGCGATCCGCAACTGTTGCTGAACTCACCGTTCTGGTTGAGCAGTTCGCCGGCGCGTGGACTCTCCAATATGCTCTGGTCGGCCGCTCCCGTGCTCAAGTATGAGATGAAGGCCAAGACCATATAAATGGCCGTACCAACCAATACTACACCTATAGTGGGCACGATGCGGTCGTAGAAATGTATTTTGTCAAGAGCGAACGTCTTCGAGAAGGACGGACTTTTGGGTTCTTTCTTTTTTCTCGCCATGATGTGTGACAGTTTCTCGTTTTTAAACTGCAAAAGTAACTGAAAATTGTCAGAAAACCGCATTTTATCGCGTTTTTTTTGTATTTTTGCACACCGAAAACGAACGACAGATGAAAAAGACCATTTATAATAAATACGATAAAACGCTGATAGGCACGCTGCCACGAGTGCTTTTTGAAGGGAAAATCGTGGTTGTCGTCAGCGAGACGGAGGCCGAGCGGGCGGTCGACTATCTGCTCAGCCAGCCCATCATCGGCATTGACACGGAGACGCGGCCCGCGTTCCGTAAAGGCCAGGCTCATACGGTTGCGCTACTGCAGGTGTCGAGCCATGATGTCTGCTTCCTTTTCCGCCTCAACTATCTCAAACTCTCGCCGTCCATTCTGCGACTGCTGGAGGACACGACGGTGCCGAAAATCGGACTTTCGCTGCACGACGACACGACCATGCTCCACAAACTCGGCGACTTCACTCCCGGACATTTCATTGACTTGCAGAACCGCGTCAAGGAAGTTGGTGTGGAAGACATGAGCCTGCAGAAGCTCTATGCCAACTTCTTCGGCCAGCGCATCAGCAAGCGCGAACGGCTCACCAACTGGGAGGCGGACATCCTGAGCGAGAAACAGAAACGCTACGCGGCTACGGATGCCTGGGCGTGCATCATGCTCTACGAAGAACTTCTGCGGTTGGAGCAGACGGGCGATTATGAACTGATAACCATACAAGAAGACCATGTACAGGAAAATCATACTGAAGAAGGGTAAGGAGGAGAGTCTCAGACGTTTCCATCCCTGGGTGTTCTCCGGGGCCATACAGTCCATGGACGAGGGCATCGAAGAGGGCGAGACCGTCCGCGTGGTGACCCGCGACGGATCGTTCATTGCCGTAGGCCACTACCAGCAGGGTTCGATCGCCGTCCGCGTGTTGTCCTTCTCCGACGTGGAGATTGATGACGACTTCTGGCATGCGCGACTGCTGTCGGCTTTCCAGATGCGGCAGTCCATCGGCATTGCCGACTCGCCGTCGAATAACACCTATCGGCTGGTGCACGGCGAGGGCGACAACCTGCCCGGACTGGTCATCGACGTCTATGGCGACACGGCGGTCATGCAGGCTCATTCCATCGGTATGCATCTGGCGCGGAAGACTGTTGCCGAGGCGTTGGTGCAGGTGATGGAGACACGCATCGCGAATGTCTACTACAAGAGCGAGACGACCCTGCCCTTCATGACAGCCGACGATATGAACGGTTTCCTCTATGGCGGCAGCGACAACAACGTGGCGCAAGAGAACGGCCTGCAGTTCCGGGTGGACTGGTTGAAAGGACAGAAGACCGGTTTCTTCGTCGACCAGCGCGAGAACCGATCGCTGCTGGAACGCTATGCGCAGGGAAAGCGCGTCCTTAATATGTTCTGCTACACGGGCGGCTTCTCCTTCTATGCCATGCGTGGCGGTGCACAGCTCGTCCATTCCGTAGACAGCTCAGCGAAAGCCATCGAACTGACGCGCGAGAATGTCAACCTCAACTTCCCTGGCGACTCCCGTCACGAGGCGTTCTGTGAGGATGCCTTCAAGTATCTGGAGCAGGCTGGCGACAACTATAACCTGATTGTCCTTGACCCGCCGGCCTTTGCCAAACATCGGGGGGCGTTGCACAATGCGTTAAAAGGTTATACCCGACTGAACCAAAAGGCTTTTGAGAAGATAGAGCGTGGCGGCATCCTGTTCACGTTCTCCTGCTCGCAGGTGGTCACGAAGGATCATTTCCGCAATGCGGTGTTCACGGCAGCCGCCTTGGCCAAACGGCAGGTGCGCATTCTGCATCAGCTCCACCAGCCCGCCGACCATCCTGTCAACATCTACCATCCGGAAGGGGAATACCTCAAGGGATTGGTGCTCTACGTGGAATGAACAACGGAAGAGGGCATGATAGACCGCGTCAAGACATTCATTCGGCAACATCAGTTGCTTGACGACGAGGGACTGTACCTTGTGGCCTTGAGCGGTGGTGCCGACAGTGTGGCGCTGTTGCTGGTGCTCCACGAATTGCACTATCGGGTGCATGCCGTGCATTGCAACTTTCATCTGCGCGGCAACGAATCCGAGCGCGACGAGGCGTTCTGTGCATCGCTCTGTGACAGACTCGACATTCCGTTGCACAAAATCCATTTCGACACCCGTTGTTATGCCCAGCTGCATCATCAAAGCATCGAACTGGCTGCACGCGAGTTGCGGTACGGCTATTTTGAACAGTTGCGCATGGACATCGGTGCGCAGGGCGTTTGCGTGGCGCACCACCGGGACGACTCGGTGGAAACCATCTTGATGAATCTGGTCAGGGGCACGGGCATACATGGTCTTACTGGCATCAAACCCCGGCAGGGAAACATCCTGCGTCCGCTGCTGGACGTGACGCGGACGGACATCGAGCAGTTTCTGAAGGAACGGGGACAGACTTTCGTGACCGACTCCACCAATCTGGAGGATGATGCCACGCGTAACAGGGTGCGCCACCATCTGGTGCCGCTGCTCCGGCAACTCAATCCGAAGGCCGTGGACAACATCCTGCTGATGGCTGGAAGGATGGCGGAGGTGGAAGGCGTTGTTGACGGGATGCTACAGCCCCTGAAGGAGTGCAGCGAATATGCTGTCGACGAGTTGCTGAAAGTTGCACCGGGCAGCTATATGCTTTACGAAGTGCTGCGCAACCGGGGATTCAATGCGGTTCAGTGCCGACAGATCTACCGTTGCATGAGGGAGGGTTGCACGAGCCGGATGTTCTCTTCGCCGGACTATGACTTGCTGGTGGATCGCCGGAAGGTGATCATAGAACGGCACGCACCGTTCTTCGAACCGAAAACCCTTCCCGAGCCGGGCATATATATAATAGGTGAAAACGTGAAGCTGCGCGTGGCGGTATCTGCCGTAACTCCAGGTTTTGTCGTTGCAAAATCGCCGCGGATGATTACCGTGGATGCCGACAAGGTGCATTTCCCGTTGACCATCCGGCGGGTCGGACAGGGAGACGCCATGATTCCCTATGGCATGAAAGGGCATAAGTTGTTGAGCGATATGATGACCGACCGCAAGATGACGTGTTTTGAGAAGCGTCGCCAACGCATCGTGACGGATGCATCGGGCATCACGCTGTGGCTCGTTGGGTGGCGGTGCGACAACCGCGTGGCCGTGGAGACGGGTGTCACGCAGCGCATACTCACCATCGCCTTGGAATAGCCGTTGTATTTGAAAGCACAAAAAAAGGAGAAAACGTTTTGTTTTCTCCCTCTGTACGCCTGCAGGGGTTCGAACCCTGGACACCCTGATTAAGAGTCAGGTGCTCTACCAACTGAG
>CAVBXH010000083.1:0-10159 GCA_963599475.1 Acutalibacteraceae bacterium
CCGGCGTGTCGATGTCCGGGATGTAGTCGTCCGTATGGATGTAGAAGTAGGTCAGGCCGCGTGTGCCCGAGATGGAGAAGGCCGCCTCGTCGCCCGTCGTGGTCTGTCCGGCCAACCGGGGCTTATAGACCGCCGACTTCGACACCTCCAGCCATGGGGTGTTGTCCGGGTCTTTCACCGACACCGTCCACTCCTCGGGGGCGTACATCAGTGCCTTCACCACGTTGCAGTGTGCATCCAGTTCATCGTCCAGCGAGGCGTACACCGTCAGTCCGCCCAACAGCTCCCCCGTCACACGGTGGTCGTAGTCGTCGTGCGCCTTGATGGTGATCTCGTGGTTGTACCAGTAATTGCGGCGGATGTTGAAGTCCTTGTAGTTGTCCCCACCGAGGTAGACGTAATACGAGGTCTTATAGGTGGATCCGTTCGTGCGCTGGTACACGCCGTCGATGCGCAGGTAGGTGGCGTTGTAGAACTGTCCCGCCTTCACCTTCGCACTGGTCGTTTCATCCGTTTCCAGGGTCTCGTTGGAAACCTCCTGCCCGATGGTGATCTGGTTGATGTAGCTCGGATAGTCTATCGCGCGGTTGCGCTTGTAGAGTTGTTTGTAGTATTTGTATTTTTCGTGCGACTCCAGTCCGTTCAGTTCCGGCCAGCTGGTGGCCTCGTCCGTGATGCTGCCGCGCCGGTTTTCAAACAGGTCGAACTCCGCCGTTATCGTGCCGCTCTCCTCTTGGGTGGAGAGCAGGTAGGAGCTGAAATAGTTGGCGCGCATCTCGTCGGCATCCGCCTTATAGGTGTAGTCGGACGTGCAGCTACCGGTGATGGCCGCACTGTTCTCGTCCTCCGTGCTCCTGAGCAGGTTGCTCCCCATGGGCACGTTGCAGATATAGACGTTGGTCAACTTGAAGTCGCCGCCGTCGCCCCCGTTGTCGTCGTCAGTACTGGTGTTCACCTTGATGGTGATATTCAGGTGGGCGGCCAACCGATAGACGGGAATCTGGGCGGTCTGGCTGTTATTGATGGCCTCGTTGATGGCCGCCACCGTCGTGTGCCCCGTCATCACGTAGTGGCCGGGGTGCGCCCCGTCGGCGGTACTGATGGTCAGCGTCTTGCTTTGCAGGTCGGATAGCGTATTGACAGACGCCACCAACGCGTCTGCGTTGGGGTGGTTGCAGACCGCATACACCTCGTAGTCATCATCGCTCAGATAGAGGTCGATGTACTGGATGTTCTCCGACGAGGTCAGGGTGAACCCGTTGGTCTTCGTGCCGTCCTCCTTAAACACGAACACCGCCACGTTCTCGATGGTCTCCGTGTCACTCGTGGCACGGGTGGTGACCACCGACGGCGAGGGACTGGCCAGTTCGAGTCTCACCTTGCCGTCCGCACTGCCGTCATCGGCGCTGTCATCGTCGCTGCACGACGACAGGGCGAAGAGCGAAAGCCACAGAACGGATAAGTATGCTATGTATTTCATTGTGCGATTCATTTGGTCGGTTGCTAATTATCCAGTCTGCAGGTGTAGCCCTTGAAGTGACGAGCACGGCGTGCGTAACCGTTGTTGTTTCGGAATTCTCGGGTGTCAACTACACCGTCATCACTGTGGCTTACCCATAAATTCCCCTCACTGGTGAGTTTTTGGCAGAAAGACCGCTTGTAGCCCGCTTTATTTTCGTTACTGTTGAATTTCGGCGTTGAGCTCCAATACAGAGAACCGACCTCTACATGGGTTTCAATGTTTGGCTGACGTACGGCCATATCCCCGAAGAAAGCGGCCAACTCCGAACGTGAGGCCAAGTACCAAAAGAGCTTGTCCTGTTCACGCTGGCCATCCTTGTAGACCCATGAATCCGCTCTGGCATAGCGTATAGGAGGTTGGGTGGAGATGTCATCCGTACCCCACCACTTGGTTTCGTCACCCCTTTTTTTCTTTATGCTGATGTACTCAAAATGTCCGTCATAGTAATTCTCGTCGCCATAATCATCATGGAGAAAGTTGTAACTTATGTCCTTGAACCCCCAGTAGGCCGTATAACCTTGAGTGTTTATCGTTCCGTTTCCGTCCCTTACCACACCATAGTCGTAGCGGCTGAAACCGCAGGAGAAACGGGTGTTCTTGTCGTAATTCCCGATTACCGTAATCGCATTGTACTGCCGGATGGAGAGGTAGGAGGGCGAACTGCTTTCCTGCGTTTTGATTACAATCCTCGCGCGCCGCCAGTCGCTGTTGATATTCGCCCGTCCCGTTTCTGTCGAGGGGTCATAGTCCGTGTCGTACTTGTATTTTTTGCTTCCGTCTTCACTGTAGTGCGGATCCATATAGTCACAGAGTCGGATGACGACCTGCGAAGCCGTGCTGGTGCCGCTCGTAAAGTCATCCGAGGAGAGGGTCTGCGTGTAGCTGCCGTCCGATTTCTCGAAGTAAATCCAGTCGCACGTGCCCGTGAAGTCTTCGTTGCCGTCCTGGTCTTCCGCCACTAAGGTCAGTGTCCATTTCCGTTGCAGCAGGGAGGGCATGATGGTGAGTGTGTCTCGGGTGTTGATGCAGTCGTAGATGTACGACGACGGATTCTTGTCGTAGTCGATGGTGGCTTCCAGCGGCACTTTCGGGAAGTCGGTGTTGATGGTCACCTCCTCCCATTCCTTCACCACCAGTTCGATGCGGTCGCCCGCAAGACTGGCTGGGCGGTCGCTGTCTGTCGACCGCGTACCGGCGTGGTAGACGTAGTTGGGGTAAAGCGAGTATTTCTCTTTGTCTCCTGCCGCCGTCGGGAGGTTGTTCCACTGCGCCGAGAAACTCTTGAGCACCGCACCGCTCTTGTTCAACAGCTGCACGGCCAGTGTGCCGTTAGTCCCTTTCTCCATCGGCAGCAGGTAAGCACTGAGCAGCAGCGTGCCTTTGGTGAGGCCCAGTGGCTTCGTGTAGAGCGTGTCTATGTCGTATAGGCCCGTTGTCGTATTGACTTTGGCGATGTCCGCCAGTGTCAGCTTGTCGAGAATCTTGGCATCCGTGGCCGTATTCTCTCCACTGCCGAAGTCGTTGGGCAGCGTGCTGTCGGCGGTGCGTTCCACGCGTGCCAGTCCGATTTGTGTGGTGGGGCTGTTGCCCAACACCCATTGGATGTACTTGACCGAGTCGCCGTCCACCTGCACGGGAATATCCTTCAGGTAGGCGTAGGCACCCGCCACGCGGCGCGTCATCTCCACCTCCACCGCCGTAGTGTCCTTGCGCTGGTAGGTGAGCGTGTCCCATCCGGCAAACAGCTCCGCGGCCTTCGTGGAGTGTCCACTGGCCAGGATGGCCTGCGCGTCGCCCAGCGTCTTGCCGTCCGCCAGGAATGTCGGCGTCTGGCTGTCGTTGAGCGTCAGTCCGTAGGTTGCGCCCGACTGGTCGTCCAGTCCGACGCAGAGCAGTGTGCACTTGCTGCCCGACTGGAGCGTCGGCGGCACTGCAAACTCATACACCTTTTCCTGCACCACGCCCTCGCCGTAGTCCGCCGAATCCTTCGGACTCCAGTTGAGGTTTTTGTGGCAGACGTATGTCGCCGTGCTGCCCTCGCCCTCGTAGAGGATGGCATAGACTTGCTGCACCTGGTGCAGGTTGTACGAACCCTCCAGGCGCGTCCTCGTCTGGGCGCGCCCTCCAGCACCGATGCGCAACACGATGCTCCCCTCGGCGTATGGCCGCTGCGGGGCGGCATCGAAGGGGTCGGCCGTACAGCCGACAAGCGCTGTGAGGGTCATAAGCCACCCGACAACAATCCGTATTTCTTTCACTGCTTTTCTCTGTTTAGGACATCAGCCCCGAAGGGTTTGCTTCGGGAGTGCCCACCAGGGACACCCCCGAAGCAGTGTTATGAATAAAAAAAATTGGATTAGTCGATGTCCATCTGGTGAATCATCTCCCAGTTGTCGTTCACGCGCAAGATCAGCGTCTCGTTATTCAGCGGCTGTGCATCGTCGTCGCCGTCAGTAGAGCCGCCACCACCGTCACCCTTGTTTCTTTTACCGATGCTGTACAGGTGGTTGCGGAGGACACTGTAGTTGACGAAGGTTTCTTTCGTAGCGTCCGTAGTGCCTGTGGTTGTACCACCATTAGCATCAACCTTAGTAACCTGCTTGCCAATCTGCGAATCAGAAGAAGTGCTTGAGGTCTGCAGACGAATGTTCCAGAAGCGGATGATGTTGTCATTGGCATCCAGCATCTGCAACTGGAAGGTCGGCGTGGTGCCGTCCGTGGCGAAGGGGAAGAGGAACGAGCCAGCCAGCACGGTACCTTCCTTCACCTTCGGTGTCGTATTCGTGCCGTCAATGGCATTCGTCCAACCCGTATCGCTACCGTTCAGCAAACCATCGTTGTTGGTGTCCATAGTAGTAGTTCCGAACCAATCGCTCAAAGCCACCTCATACACGATGTAGGCATCGTCTACGGTCGAATTGTAGAACTTGGCATTGGGGCTCTGTGTTCTTTCATTATTATCATAACCGTTCACCACATACTTCACTTTGGATGCGCCAGTAGCTGGAATTCCATCATTGTTGGTATCTACAGTACCTGTATACTCACTATTGAAATAGGCGAACACGGCATTGTCGCTGCGGTTGGAAGCCACGAGGCGCAGCTTTGCGCCCACCGCGTCCTGATGGTCGTAATTACCCTTCACGGGGATGTTGGTGAAATAGCCGATGGTGCCGGCCACCTGGCGGTGGAGCGTCAGCGATACGTTGAACTCGTAAGCATATTGATCGCCATTCTCCACAATCTGTTTCTTTTTAACCAAGAACGGGGCACTGCCGGCGAAAACCTCATACACCTTGGGTACGCCACCATCTTCTGCCGTGTTTTGGGCAATGGACAGGGGGAAGGTGAAGCTATTAGTGCCGTCCGTTTTTGTAAGAGAGGGGAAAGTGGCAGATGAACCAAGCGCGGTGTACTCATCCGCATTATAACCCACGGCGTAGGCCATATACACACCCTCTTCCGTAATCTGGTCGGTAGCGGCGAGCGTCCACGAGGCCAGACGGCCACTGCCGTCGGTGGCGTTGCTGTACGAGCTGCTCACACCATTGGTCATCCAAGGGTCGAACACCTTCTGAGCCACGATAGTCTTCTCACCGTACGGTTTCAGACTATTGCTGCTCAGCACCTCCGGAGTAAGGTCTGTATTGGATGTCACACCAGTTGAAGGAATGTCTCCCAGCCTATAAATCACCACCTTCACCGTTTTGATGTCCTGCTTAGCCTCGGAGCTGTAGAGGGGTCGTTTTGCACGCGTGGCAACGAAGTTGTCGCCCGCACTGGCCACCGCCAGTGTGATGACCTGCGTGTTCTCCGGAACACTGCTTACCGTCTCGTCACTGCTGCAGGAGGCCAGTGTGGCTACTGCCGCTGTCAGCAGGCATGTTCTTTGAAAAAATCTCTTGTTCATAGTCCTTTTCTTTAAATTCTACAATCCTTTTTAACTATCTCTTTTTATCATGTCAGTCAATCACCATGTCGTGTATCCGTTCCCAGTCGCCGTTCACCAGTACAAAGACGATGAAGCGTTCCTCCTCATACACGTATTTCAGCACCGTCAGTTCGTTGCGGCGCACCGTGAGCGTCACGTCGTCGGGCACTGCCGCAGGGAGTAGGCGGTCGGCCGCATCGTAGAACCGCATCTGCTGCACCGTGCCGTTCGTCTGCGGCGACGGACTCAGCACGGTCTTCGTCAGGATGGCCTGTTCCGCCGAGGCCCATTCGCCTACCGTCGTGACCGCCGTCGGACCCGCGTAGTCGAAGGTGCGGTCTACGGTGCGGTAGAGTCCGTTGTCGGTCTGTCCCGACCAGCGGATGTCGCTCGGCAGGTTGGTGGCCAAGACGATGAGCTTACCCTTCGTGCGCTCCATCTCCACGGTGTAGTCGTAGTTCCAGGCATCGTACACCAGCGTGTCGTGGGTCAGATACACGTCCTCCCCCTCCGTGCCCTCGGGATGGAGGTCGAGGGAAGTGCGCGACGCATCCAGTGCCGACAGGTCTTTCAGTCCGCCCCACACGGTGAGCACATACGTGCCGTGGGGCAACGCATCGCTGAAGCGGATGGCGTACTCCTGTTCCTCGCCCGTCACCTCGAACAGTCCCTCTTCCGCCACTGGATCGTCGCTGCCCAAGGGACAGAGGCGGTAGTAGAGCGTGGGGACATACTCCCGGAAGGCGAGGTCCTCACTCCGTGTCGGTTCCTGTTCCACCTGGCGGACATTGAAGTAGTTCTTGTCCTTCACCGCCACCTGTACGGACAGCACCGGACAGGGCGGAATATCTTCGCGCACGCAGGAGCAGAGCACGGACAGCAACGCCAGGAGCCAGCACCCGATCTTCATCGGCCGCCCCCCTTTCTGTCGTCGGCAGACGGGACGGATGGGTGCTGCAGGCGGTCGAGCACCTCCCGTGCTTTCCGCCTGTTGCCCTCCTTCAGCCACAGGAACGCCAGGTTGTTGGCGGCCACCTGCGACTGTGGGAAGCGCGCAAGGACGGCGGCATAGACGGCCTTCTTCTCCGCATCGCTGTCCATCAAGGCAGCCACGCGCAACAGCTCGCTCTCGTTGAAGGCATCCGGTCGCGTGCGGTACATCTCCAGCAGTTCGGCATCGTCGGTAAAGCTCCGGAGGGTGTAGCGGTAGACCACCTCCACCTTACGGTTCTTCTGCAGGTATTTGTCGCGTATCTCGTTCCAGCACGGCAGGCGGCGGATGTAACGCTCCTGCACGTCGTCGTTGCTGTCGGCATATTTCTCGAGGATGGCCTGCACCGCCACCGTGTCGCGGTGGCCGTCGGCGGCCATCGCAGCGAGCACGGGTTGCCACCCCTCGGGGCGCGACCCGACGGTGATGAGGCGGCGTACCTCCGGGCGCAGCGCCAACTGGTCGGCCATCCATGTGGCGGCGGCCTCTGCGCGGCGACGAGCCAGTGCCGTGTTGAACGCCAGTGGACCGTCGGCCGAAGCCATGCCATAGACGCGGAACATGGTGGGTGTGGCCAGTGTGTCGCTCAGCACGGGAGCGAGCGTCTGCACCAGATGCTCCAGTTCCTGACGGTTGTGACCCATGGCGAGGTCGATGTCGTGCTTGTTGATGGCAAACTGCAGGTTGGCCTCACCCTTGCCCTCCATCACCTTGGGGCGCACCACGAACGTGGGCTCCATCCAGACGAGGTCGGGCAGCGGAATCTCCTCAACGACGGGGACGGGTCTGCTGACCGTGGCCAGCGCCACCGTGTCGATGGCCGTACACGCGCCACAGCCGTCGGTGGTCATCACGCCCACGATGCTGGCACTATCCACACCCTCGGGCAGCGACACGCACTGGCGGTACGGCAGCGCGAGGGTGTCGGCCGTGCGGTTCATCGCCACGGCACGATCCGCATACGGGTCGTTGTAGCCCTCCAGCACCTCGCGCCGTTGCTTCTTCTTGCTGTAGATCGGCGCATCCACCACGAGGGGCAGGTATTCCTCTGCCACGCTGTCGCCCACCACCAGCTGGGGCAGGATGACGAGGCGGCTGCGCTGGGACAGGGTCTGCGAGGGAATGTGGAAGCACACGTCCATCTGCGCCTGTCCGCTACTGTCTGACGTCAGCACCACCGGCGACGGAGTGACCGTCACCGCCGTGTCCACCTGTCGCGAGGCGGTGCAACCGACCAGCAGGGCCAGTGTGGCTGCGGCGGCACAGGGGATTGTATGTCGTTGTTTCCTATTCATGGCTATGGTTGTTCTTTAGAAGAGATAAAGCAGGGAGAGGGCGATTTTCGTGGGACCGATGTAGTCCTTGTGCTTCTTCTCCTGACATTTCTTGCAGGGGATGCGCGGACTCTGCTTGTACCAGAGGCGGGCATAGCCCAGTCCGAGAGACGCCTCCACGTTCCAGTGGGGCGAGATGATCCAGTGGTAGCCGTAGGAGAGACCCGCCCCAGCCAGATAGCCGTCGTAGCGTTTGCTCTGGAAACCGCCAAAGAACTGTGCACCATGGAGGTGGGCTCCCACATAATGACCTTCAAACTTCTCGCAGAGCCAGTAGCGCAGCTCGGGCTGCACCATCCAGAAGCGCATCTTCTTGTCGTCATGGAACGTCCAGGGGTTATAGGCTCCTGTGAGGTCAACCGTCCACTTCGGGTCGATCGCCACCTCCAATCCGATGTTGGGGGTGGTGGTGGCCCAATAGAGTCCGTTGGTCTTGAGGGCCACGTCCTGTGCATGGGCTTCGCGCAGGAAACCGCAGGCAAGAAGCAGGACGAGGGGCAATGTCCGCCAAACGCCAGGTTGTAATCTACTGCTCTTTCTCACTATATATCGTGTTGTTTGTTGTCCTCACGCAATCATCAAACGGCTATTTGTCAGTAAGATACCACATATCACTCTTCCTCTGAACCTCTCCACCTCTCACCACGAGGTGGAAAAGAAAAGGAAGCCTGGAAATGTTAAAGACAGGCGAATTTGTAAAAATATACCGTAAGGTGTCATACCTTTGGCGCATACGTTTACAGTTCAAATAGTATTCATTTAATCATTTAATGTTATGATGTATTTCAAGTTTGAAATCGGATTCGAGAAGGACAAGAAACAGGCAAAGACCAGCTCTTCCATGTGTGAAATCTCAGGTTGGGAATTTGTCAACGACGAAGTGACGCGGCTGCATGCCAACGGACAGTACAAGACGGCCAGCAACTACCTTACGGCAGCCCGTTCGTGGACGCGGTTCGTGGGCTATGACCACTGGCGTTTCTCCAGAATGACGGCAAAGCAGGTGGAGCGCTATCAGCGATGGCTGGCCGAGCGGGGAGTCTGCCTCAACACCATCTCCGCCTATATGCGGGCATTGCGGGCGATGTACCGCCGGGCCATGGAGTCCTCGGGCGAGTCTAGTGTACCGTCAAATGACGGTTGCAGGACACCGTTTGACAAAGTGTTCACCGGACGGGCCAAGACGGCCAAGCGAAGCGTCACTGAGGAGGAGATACGTCGTCTCTGTGCGCTACTCTTGCCCAAAGGGTCATCGCTCACCTTCGCCCGTGACATCTTCATGTTCTGCTTCTATGCCATGGGGATGCCGTTCGTCGACATCGCCCATCTCAAGAAAAGTCAAATGAAAGACGGCCTCATCCGTTATGCTCGTCACAAAACGGGACATCCCATTACCGTAGTCGTCCTTCCGCCGATGCTCCAGATCGCGGAACGCTACGCTGTGGCAGATTCCGAATACGTGTTCCCGATATTGTCGCAGCATAATGGGATGGCACTCCACAAGCAGTATCGCACCTGCCTGCGCCAGTACAACTACTCCCTGCGCCTGCTTTCCGTCATGATGGGCGCGTCGAGACCGCTCTCCTCGTATGTGGCGCGCCACTCCTGGGCCAGCATCGCCTTCCAGCATCATGTGGACATCAGTCTGATTGGCAGGGCGTTGGGGCATACCAAGTCGTCCACCACCCTATTGTATATAAAGAGCCTGTTCGACCAGGATCTGGCAGACACCAACCGCTCGTTGATGCAGCATTTAGGACTGTAAGGCGGACAAAAAAGTGTGTTTAACCGTGTGGAATGTGTTTTTTTTAGCACATTCCGCACGTTATTCCGTTTTTTTTCCGTACCTTTGCCCTCATCATTCCCTCATGAAATGTGTACGGTGCAACTATAACACGTTGCAAAATAGTAAATTATATAGATATAAAAAATTACATCCGATTTCAACATTCGGGTAATGCATTCACTGCTTATCCTTCCTCAACAATTCAAACTCCCGTTCTGTCTGTTCAATCCATTCACGTTTCCGCTGTATCATCTTTCTGAAAGCGGCTACAGCGTCAAGTTTGCTTTTATACCTTACTGTCGCATACATCGCTCATACATTTTACTTGCCGCAAAGTTACTCTTTTTTGTAGGAATCTCCAAATGTTTTCTCGGAAATCTGCAGTCGCCATCATATCTCAGCACCTCAGCCAGAAGGTAGAGAAAATCTCCAAACGCTGATAATGTTTCACTTTTCTTTTGCGGTATCAAAAATAATTCCTACCTTTGCAGCATAAAACATCCTGTATGCCGGACGACAGACCCTCCAAAGGTGGCAACCTGGCAACCTGGCAACCCTTTTCGTAAAACCCTACGCGCGCGGGCAGGAAAAACTA
>CAVBXH010000084.1:0-9565 GCA_963599475.1 Acutalibacteraceae bacterium
TGACGGCCAACTCAAAGGTCAGCGTGTTGCGGTTGCTCTTCACGGGCGTTTGACCACCGTTGTACAGTTCCCACCACTTGTTCACAATGGCCGCATAGGGCAAGCCCATGTAGTCCTGCTGTAAGGATTTTTCAGCCTGCTCTTCCTGCTCTGTGGTCTCCGTTGGAGCTTCCGTTTCCTGTTCGACAACCTCCGCTGGCGACTGGTCAAAGAGTTCGGGGTCGAGGAAGAGGAGCTTGTCCGTGGGTGGTGTGAAGAACACACGGGTGATGTCCTTTGCGGCCGTGTCGTAGGGTACGCCGAGCAGTTCGCTGGCGCGCTGCAGGTTCTCCTCCTGCGTCAGTTTCGGGTCGCGACGGAACACAATGTGAAAACCCTTCCCTGCCGAACGCTCCATCATCAGCAGCCCCAAGGCCTCCTTCTGCGCCATCACGCGCTGCGGCGTTTCCTCCATGCGCTGGGCATAGTCCGGAGCAGTGGGGTCGAAGTCAATGTCCATGGCCACACTGCGGCTGGGCTGCTGTGCGCCCTTCAGTGTGCCGTCGGCGTTGGGCAGACAGGAGTAGTTCATCTGCACCATCTGCCGCTTCTCGGCAGCCTTGTTGCGGTCAGAGTCACGCAGGGCACGATACGCTTCCTCGGTCAGGACGGGGCGCATCTCTTTCGCCCCGTCCTTGAAGATTACTTGTTGTGCACTCATACGTTCAGAAATGCTGCGTTAGTGTTCAGTTTTTTCAGCTGCGGCAACTGCTTCGCCACTTGGTGGTCGCGCACCGCCACGAAGGCTTCCTTGCTCTCCTTCAAGAGCGTGTAGGCCACGGGCAGTTCCTCCTCGTGGAACACCTTCAGCGTCAGCTGCACAGCCCCGTCCTTCGTCTCCGACACGCGTCCGTGGGGCAACTTGCGAATCAGTGTCGACTGCGCCCTACGCTTCCGCTCGGGCACAAAGTCAAACGTGCCGTCCGACATCTGCTGCGCCACACCGTAGTGGCGGTAACGCTGCGTGCGATCGGGTTCGGGGTCGTTGGGCGAGAACATGAAGTTGCCCGTCGCGTTGTCGTAGAAGGACAAGCCTTCCAGAGTGATGTTGCTGTTTTCAGCTTTAATGATAATCTTGTTCATCGTTGTAAATGTTTTTGGTGTTAGTTACAAAGTTTCACAATGTCCGTAACGAGAATGTCCTGGAACGTCTGTCCGTTGTGTTCCCGTGCGTTGAAGCGCAGTGTGGCGGCCACGATTTCGCCCGGATAGAAGCGAGCCTGTTTGCCGAGCATCGCTGCCACATACTGGTTTTCATACTTGCCACCCAGTTCCTGCAACTGGATAACGCTCTTGGTCACTTGTCCGCCCTCGGCCTTCTGGCTCTGCACGGCGAACGGTTCGCCCTGTTGGACTACTCGGAAAAGTCTTGTTTCCATTTTGTCTTGTTTTTTATTTGTTGAACTTTAATTAAAAATTCACCGCCGGCCGGACAGTGTGTCTGTTTGACAGGTGCAAAGGTAAGAGGAAAAAAGAAACATAAAGATAAAAAAATCCCCCACGAATCCGTTTGGGGGATGTGGGGGATATACTTTGTGTTTTTGGTGGATATGCTTGGTGGATACCTATCTCACTTTTACGATTTTTCGGGTGGTTATTGTTTTTCCAGGCAAGGCGTATCTGTCATCTTGAAATTCGTGGGCGAGTGTGTCTGCTATCTTTTTGTATTCCTCACAACATTGGGGGGCTGTAAATGCTTCTGACGACCAGTCCGTGTAGCCGTTATGCTTGAAATATGGGTTTACTTTTCGAAAGTCAGAATCCGTGCATTTGAGCACCGTTTCAAAGGCATCTTTCATTTGCTCCCTAAAAGCGGTTTGTTTTTTATTTCTCAGCCAGCCTTTCTCCGAGAACACCTTGTATGCGATGAACCAGTGCTTTTGGCTTTTCAAGACCTTCTCGTCCTTCACGAAAACTCCCAGTTGATTCATCACCTTGCGCACATCGACGTTGTCCTTAAAGATAAAGTTCGGATACGTCAGTTCGTGTTCTTCCCCGCAGTGCGCTTCGGCTATTTCGAGTCCCAGCCACCAGAAAAAGAAATCATTGATTCTTGTGTAGTCTTGCTCTTTTTGTTCTACGATATAGGCAGCCATTTTCCCGTCATTCTGCTCCAGTTCGTGATATTTTTTCCAGAAAACAGTGTTGCACAACTCATTACTATAGTAGAGAACCATTTGCCTCTTACAATCCGTTTCGTCGGGATAGACGTATCTTTTGCGCGCGAAGTCCTGTTTGTAGATGTTTTCAAGCCTGTCGCGGTTTTCTTCATCGTATCGTTTTTTCTCCTTGCGGAGCAGTTCTTCGTAGTAGGTTTCGTTGATGAACCCTCGGCGGAATCCTCCAGCCCCTTCGTCAAGGAGCAGCAGCGTCTGATTGATGGTGTTCCGCCACGGTTCGTCCTCATATCCCTTGTAGCGGTTTAGGTTTTCGTGAAGTTCACCCTTCATCCTTCGGAAGTCCTCTTGCCGCTCGTCGAGCAGAGACCACTTTACGGCTTCCTTGCTTTGTTCCATTAGGCTTTTGAACCTTTCCACGGCCTTGTGGATGATGGTCTTGCACGCATCGACAACCTCGATGTCGTTGATGTCGATTTCCTCCATGCCCAAGATGGCGAAAGCCTCAAGGAATGTCGTTTTTCTGCCCTCTAACTTTCCGATGTAACTGTCAAGTCGTTCTTCGATGTTCTTTTCCATCGCAAGTGCTTTTATGTTGTTAATAAAAAGCGGCAGTGGGTCTCCCTGCATTTACCAGTATTCAGGTACCTGCAACAGCAACCTTCAGTAAGGTACAAACAAGTACTGCCCACGCCGTATAATTGGAGTGGACGCCTTGCTGTCACCGTCTTCTTACTGAATGTTGTATTTTTGAATGTTGCAGGTTCTGAATACCGTAGAAGTGTCAGTTGTCAGCGTCTGTTCTTCGTCTTCTGTTGTCTTCTTATGTCTCTTCTTGCGTCACGTTGTCTTCGTCGTCCGCCCAGTGGTTGCACTGGTGCATCACGGTTTCCAGTGCCCTTTCTGCACCCTCGGGCGGATAGTTGTATTTCTTCAGCAGCCGCCTCACCATCACGCGCATCTTTGCCCTCGCCGACTCCTTGCGGTTCCAGTCGATGGTGCGGTTCTGGCGCAACACGTCGGTGAGCTCGTGGGTCAGTGCTACGAACTCGTCGTCCGTATAGGCCTGGCGCACGCCCTCGGGCGAGGAGAGCGCGTCGTAGAAGGCTTTTTCCTCGGGGGTGAGCCCCAGCTTGTCGCCCTCCGTCTCGGCTTTCTTCATCTGCTCGGCCATGCGGAGCAGTTCCTGTATCACCTCCTCGTTGGTGAGCAGCCCTTTCAGATAGGTGCTCAGGCTGCGGCTCAGCATGTCGCTGAAGAGGTCGCTCTGCAGCACGTTGACCTTCTGCTGACGTCTGATGTGCTCTTTCAGCAGCCGGGCCAGCAGTTCTGCGGCGATGTTGCGCTCCTTCATGTTCTTGATTTCCTCGATGAAGGCTTCGTCGAATAGCGAGAACTCCACCTGCCGGTCGCCGAAGAGGTTGATGACGCCCTCCGTCTCCACGCTCTGCCGGAGCAGTCGTGAGATGCTCTCGTTGAGTGCTTGGCGGCTCACCCTGCCGCTCTTCTGCGCCAGCTTGTACAGCAGGACGCGCAGCGCGTCCATGTAGCACGTCTCCGCCTTCTGTTCCCGGTCGAGTAGCGATCGGCAGAGGGTGGCGGCGTTGTGGAGCAGGGCGGAGTGTTCCGTGAAGTTCTTCTTCTGCAGACTTCGGGCTGGCGCGAAGAGGAAGTTTGCACCGCCGCTGATGGCGGCAGCCTTCTGGGCGTTATCCTCCCCGTAGAATCCCGTATAGTCGAACCCGTGCAACTGGTCGCGGCAGATTTCCAGTTCCTCCTTCCATTTCTGCAGGGCGGTCTTGGCAATGTCGGGGTCGCCGAAGCGGCGGCGGTCACGGTTGGTGTACTGCTGCATGGCGGCCTTCAGTGCCTGCGCAATGCCCACATAGTCCACCACCAGTCCGCCCTCCTTCCTTTCGCCGTCTTCCGCCTGAAACACGCGGTTCACACGCGCGATGGCCTGCATCAGATTGTGGCCGCTCATCGGCTTGTAGACGTACATGGTGGCCAGCGACGGCACGTCGAAGCCCGTCAGCCACATGTCCCTCACGATGGCTATCTTCATCGGGTCGGTAGGGTCTTTGAACTTGCGCGCCAGCTCCGCCTTGTACTTCTCGTTTCCTATTATCTCCTGCCAGTCTTCGGGGTCTTTGTTCGAACCGCTCATCACCACCTTCACCTTCTCCTCCCATTCGGGGCGCAGATCCAGCATCTTGCGGTAAATCTTGATGGCTATCTCGCGCGTCAGTGCCACAATCATGGCCTTGCCCGTCAGCACGCTGGCGCGGTTTTCCTCGTAGTGCCGGATGATGTCTGCCGTCAGTGTGCCGATGGTCTGGTCGTCGCCCAGCAACACCTCCAGCCGGCTGTGCTCCTGCTTGGCCTTCTTGATTTGCTCGTCGGTGGCTCCCTCGGCTGACAGGCGGTCAAACTCCATGTCGAGCTGCCTCAGCGTGTCCTCGTTGAGCCTGAGGTTCACCACGCGGCTCTCGTAGTAGACGGGGCGTGTTGCGCCGTCGTCCACCGCCTGGCTCATGTCGTACACGTCGATGTACGATCCGAACACCTCCTCCGTGTCGCGGTCGCGGTCGCTGACGGGTGTGCCGGTGAAGCCGATGAACGATGCCCCAGGCAGTGCCTCACGCATCTTCTGGCTGAAGCCCTTCTTCATCTGCGCCGACTGTGCGTCCCAGCGTTCCTCGCCGTACTGCGATCGGTGGGCTTCGTCGGTCATCACGATGATGTTGCGCCGGGCGGAGAGAGCACTGTCGCCCTCCTCAAACTTCTGTATGGTGGTGAAGATGATGCCACCGCTCTTGCGTCCGCGCAGCAGGTCGCCAAGGTGTTCGCGGCTCGTGGCCTGCTGTGGCTCTTGTCGCAGGAAGTCCTTGCAGCGGCAGAACTGTTCGAAGAGCTGGTTGTCGAGGTCTCGGCGGTCGGTCACCACGACGATGGTCACCTCGGGCAGCCGCTGCACCAGCTGGTGGGCGTAGAACACCATGGAGAGGCTCTTGCCCGAACCCTGCGTGTGCCAGAACACCCCGATCTTGCCGTTGCCGCTCACGGCGGACTTGGTGCGCGTCATGGCTTTTCCCACGGCGAAGTACTGGTGGTAGGCGGTGAGAATCTTGGCGGCGCGGCCGTCCTTCTTGTCGAAGCAGATGTAGTTTTGCAGGAGGTCCAGCAGCCGTTCCTTCCGGAACATGCCGAGGAAGAAGGTGCGGTAGTCGGCCAGCTGGGTGGACTCATACTGCCCGTCGGCAGTCTTCCACTCCATGTAGCGGTCTTCCTTGGCTGTGATGGTGCCTGCGCGGGTCTCGCTCATGTCGCTGATCACGTTGAAGGCGTTATAGGTGAAGAGACTGGGCACACTCTGCTGGTAGTTGCGTATCTGCAGGTAGGCGTCGTGCACGGTGGCATCCTCGGCCACGGCGCTCTTCAGCTCCACCACGACGAGGGGCAGTCCGTTGACGAAGACCACCATGTCGCAGCGCTTGTTTTTGTACTCCTCCACGCGCCATTGGTTGACCACCTTGAGGAGGTTGCGCTCGGGGTGGTCGTAGTCGACGATCTGCATGAGTGCGGTGCGTTCGTTGCCGTCCTGCGCCTTGTAGCTCACCTCCATGCCGTTCTGCATCCAGAGGGTGAACTGCTCGTTGTTCTGTTCCAGCGTGCCGATGCTGATATTAGTGAGCTGCCTAATGCCTTCGTCCACGACATCGGAGGGCAGTTCGGGGTTCAGCCTGTGCATGGCCGGCACGAGGTCGGCGCGGTAGAAGGGCTCTCTATAGTCGCGCTCCACGTCGTAGCCGCACTCGTACTGGTAGCCCAGCTCGTCGCGGAACAGGGCGATAAGAGTCTGCTCGTAAGCGTCTTCGTTGAATTTGTTTTCGTCAGCCATAAGCGTGTGTGGTTTGTTACTCGTTTACTATTCGGGGATTTCTATTTCGCCCGACATCAAACGGGGGAGGAGGGTGTCGCGGAGATGGGCGAGGTGGGAGGACTCTTCTGTTGTTATTCTTATCTTTTTATACAATTCATCTATTGCAGGTCTAATGTTGTCAAGAATATCTTTTGGTGGTATTGCTACCAAAATTTTTTGCATATTTCCTTGACTTAATTTTGCTTGGACAGCACCTGTGATTAAGTATTTGATGTTTGTTTTACTTAATAATACATGTATCATTTCTGTACTGAATCCATTCTTTCCCTGTAAAATATGAGCATGGTTGTTTACCCAAATCTTTCCCCAAACATATTGCATATAAGGGAAACCGTTTTCTTTTACAACACTACCGTCTTCTCCAATAAGAGTGTAAACACCATCAAAAATGTAATCATCTACATAGTCCATACATGAAGTTGCACCATAATATGGATAAATCTTATCCATTTTTTCTCTGGCATTTCCTGATAAGGGCTTTCTTTTCTTGTCGAATATTTCTGCAATGTCGAAAAGCGTCCCCACTTTCCATCCTTCTGGAATTCTTCCGAGTTCGCTGTCTTTGAACTTTCCGTTTTTGAAGGGTTCGAAGTCAACGAACCAATTCTTGAAAATGGTCTGCGCCATCTCCTCCAATGCAGCATTCACCCTATTGTTCAACTCTATCTTGCGGTCCAGGGAGGAAAGAAGAGAGGATATGCGGCGCTGGTCCTCCTTTTTTTTAGGGACGACCACCTCAATTCCTTTCATGGTTTTACCGGAGACTTCTGCAAATGTTGTTCCTGAACCTTGCGAGGCAATATTATCCTTATTATACTTCAGAAGATAATACAGAAACTCACTATCGGTATCTTCATTAGGAATTACGCTTTTAAAGCCTTGGTTTGTACACATCTCATTGGCTACAATTGCCACATAACCAATAGGCGCACGTGATGAAAATAAAACACTCCCCTTAGGTAGTATTTTGCATGAACAACTTTTTAATCCTTCCTCTGTTATGTTTCTTTCACCCCTCTGAATATACCTATTGCTATTAACAGATAAGTCTTTCGGAGTAAGCCATGGGATGTTTCCGTCATAGAATGATGCGTTTTTTGTTGATGGAGTTGCTCCACCAACAATAGTTCCGATTTCTCCAAGCGTTACTTCTTTCCACTCCATACACTCACACCTCCCATCCTATTTTCTTCAACTGCATTCTTATTTCCTCCTCCTGCTGGCGGCTCTCGGCGAAGAGGCTTTTCAGCTCCTCGGTGAGGCGCGTCATTTTCTCCTCGAAAGGCTCGCCGTCGCCCTCGTCCTCGGCAATGCCCACGTAGCGGCCCGGGGTGAGGATGTAGTCCTGCTTGGCTATCTGCTCCGTGGTGCAGACGGCGCAGAAACCCTTCTCGTCCTCCAGCGTGCCCTGCTGAAAGGCGTGGAAGGTGTCGGCGATGCGGCGGATGTCCGTGTCGGGCATCAGCTCGCGCAGTTTTCGCGACACCATGGTGCCCATGTTGCGTGCGTCGATAAAGACGGTCTTGCCGGGCTGCGCCTTGCTGCGGCTGATGAACCACAGGCTCACGGGGATGCCCGTGCTGTAGAAGAGCTGCGAAGGCAAGGCTACGATGCCCTCCACGAGGTCTGCGTCCACGATGGCACGGCGTATCTGACCCTCGCCGCCGCTTTGGCTGGAGAGGGCACCGTTGGCCAGCACAAGACCTATCTTGCCCTCGGGCGAGAGGTGGTGGATCATGTGCTGAATCCACGCGAAGTTGGCGTTGCCGGCAGGGGGCAGGCCGTACTTCCAGCGCACGTCCTCCTGCAGTGCCGACTGCCCCCAGTCGCTGAGGTTGAAGGGCGGGTTGGCAAGGATGAAGTCGGCCTTCAGCGTGGGGTGCTGGTCGTCGAAGAACGTGTCAGCGAAGACCTTACCGAGGTTGGCGTCCAGTCCGCGTATGGCAAGGTTCATGTGCGCCATCTTCCACGTGTCCGGGTTGGCCTCCTGTCCGTAGATGCTTATCTTGTGCAGGTTGCCCTGGTGGCGCGTGATGAACTTGGCGCTCTGCACGAACATGCCGCCGCTGCCGCAGCAGGGGTCGTAGACGCGACCCTCGTAGGGCTCCAGTATCTCCACCAGCGTGCGCACGATGCAGGAGGGGGTGTAGAACTCGCCGCCGTTCTTGCCCTCGAGGGATGCGAACTGCTGGAGGCAGTATTCGTACGTGCGGCCCAGGAGGTCGCGCTCGTCGCCGGCGTCGTGCATCTCCACGTTGGTGAAGAGGTCCACCACGTCGCCCAGGCGGCGCTTGTCCAGCTCGGGGCGCGCGAAGTTTTTGGGCAGGATGCCCTTCAGCCGCTCGTTCTCGCGCTCTATGGCGAGCAGGGCATCGTCGATGACCACGCCGATTTCGGGCTGGTGGGCGGCGGCGGAAATCTTGCTCCATCGCGCCTCCGTGGGCACGAAGAAGATGTTGTCGGCCGTGTACTCGTCCTTGTCCTCGGGGTCGGCCAGCTCTTCGCCCTGCAGCTCACGGTATTTCTGCTCGAAGCGGTCGGAGATGTATTTCAGAAAGATAAGTCCGAGCACCACGCCCTCATACTGCGACGCGCTGAGGTTGCCGCGCAGAATGTCGGCCGCCTTCCATATTTTCTCCTCGAAGCCTATGCTTGTAGTGTCTTTTTTCTTAGCCATAGAAATGTATGTTTTTGTTAGTTTGTCGTTTCCTTGTTGTTGAGATCTTCGCGCAGCACCAGCCGCCACCCGTCGTTTTCGAGCACGAGGGTGGAGTCGGGTGTGTGGGTTATCGTAAAAAGTTGGGTGTCTATCTGGATGTGGTCGGCGTGGAGGGTGTAGGGGTAGGCGGCGTAGGGCACGGTGTCCACGCTTTGCGTCACAGTGCCGTCGGCATCGAAGTGCACGGAAAGACCTACGAGGGAGAAGCGGACGCTGTCGCCCGTGAAGCGGCAGTGGGTCTCCGTCTCGCGCACATCCACGGCCACCGCAGGAGTGACGCGTTGCGCGGCAGTGGTGACCTCCCAGTCGCGGTGGGGCAGCAACAGGCTGTAGTCAGACTGGGGACTGGCGGGCGCGTTGCCCTCGTCGGCAGAGCACGACGCCAGCACGCACAGGGACGCAAAAAAGACGGCCCCCACCAGCCATGCTGCCGAGGAGATCCGTCCCAATGCCCCAGAAACCGCACGGGAGACTAATCCGAATATTTGCGGACTACCCCCCCCCTATACGTCTAAAACACCTATTTACCAGTGTTTTGCGGTTAGCGGTCTCGATATACATACCATTCAAGTTTATAACTGTGTTTTGCAAAGGTACGATTAAGCGAAGAGAATACAAAATAAATGCCAATTTATTTTTATTCTTGAGCGTGAGTACCTTCGGCCGAAGGCCAGAGGTAGTGCAAGCGAGGAAAATGCCAAAAATCACTGAAGCAATTTCAGTCATTTAGTCATTAGTCATTAGTCA
>CAVBXH010000085.1:0-9144 GCA_963599475.1 Acutalibacteraceae bacterium
ATAGTAACACTTTTTAGGTAAAAGTTAAAGTTTCTCTTTTTCAGAACATTACGAGTATTTTGCTTGTCTGTAGTCAGGAAAAAGGAGGGTGGGAAACTTTAGTTTCTTTATTTCCCGTGGATGACCTCGCGGGCGTTTTCGATGATGGTGTCGATGCCGCGACGGGTGTCGGCATCGTCGAGGTGGATGGAGATGTCAGGCTCAATGCCAAACTCGGTCTGTTCCTTCCGACTGTTGTACATGGGACAGGCGGAATAGCGCACAGACCATCCGTTGGGGAGGCTGTTGCTCATGGGGAGTCCCGATCCGCCACCCGTGCGGAAGCCCACGATGGTGACGTCGGGGAGGGTCTGCATCATGGAGACGAAGGCGTTGGCGGCACTGTACACGCCGCGGTTCACGAGGACGCAGACGGGCTTGTACCAGCGTATGCGGCTGGAGGGTTCGAGATACTGCGGCCGGAGTTCGCTGAAGTCATTATGCCCCTTGCCGGTCTTGTGCTGGATGTAGCCCACGAGGGTCTTCTCCTGGACGAAGCGAGCAGCCAGCCGCTCGGCATTGGTCAGTTCGCCGCCGCCGTTGCTGCGGATGTCGATAATCAGTCCCCGGCAGAGCAGAAAATCGTACAGCACCTCGTCAAGGTTGCCCTCTCCGATGCCATCGGCAAACGACTCATAGCGGATGTAGCCGATGTTGTCGTCGAGGGTGCGGTATTTCAGTCCACTGGCAATCTTGTAGTCCTTGCCGAGGTAGATACGCTCAAGAGAGTCGCTATAGTCGGTAGGGAAGTCGTCCTTCCAGGCCCAGTAGCGTCCGTTGTCGTAGCTGGTGCCGAGGTTGACATGGCCGTCGCGCAGTTCGGAGAGCATCTCCGTCATCACCTCGAAGAGTTGCTGACTGGTCATGCGGTCGTTGACGCGCTCCTTGTATTTGACATACGCTTCCTGCCAGTTCAGTCCATACTCTTGTTGTTTATAGTCGAAGAAGCAGTAGTGTTCATCGAGGATGCGCCACAGGGCTTCGAAATTGCCGGTCGGCGTGTCGGGCTGTTCGTCCTCGTCGATGCAGGACACGGACAGCGTGGCAGACAGTAGTGCCCAAAGCAGCAGTGCAACGGTGTGGAGGGCGTGGGTCTGGGAGTGGATGTTGGCGGTCATCATGATACTTGGTGATAGGATTGATGGTGGACGTTACGGGCGGCGCGGCACGACGGAGAAGCAGCGCGTGATGCCCACCATGAAGCGGTGGGTGTAGACGTGTTGCTTCAGGTGGTTGACGTGGGACTGCTGGTAATTGCCCAGATAGCCGACGCTGAAGGTTAAGGCCGTGGACAGTGGCGTGGCGAGGGTGAGCGTCTGTCGGAACTCGGGTGCCGACACGAAGGTGGTTAGGCAGACATTCCCGTCGTAGTTGCCCTGTGCAAAGGTTTCATAGTAGGACTGGCCGTAGTTGGGCGAGAACATCACGCCGGCCAGCGGGAGAGACAGGGCGTAGCGCGCTGTGACGGGCAGGCCGAGCACTTGAAACCGATAAGTAGCAGCACCCGTAGGCATAACATTAAGGTGTGCACGTGCCTGCGCAGGGTTGTTGGTGTTCGTATTGTTGTAGATGAATCCCAGCGAGACGTTGCCCATCGCTCCGGTCTGCAGCGTCAGCCGATGGTTCAGCAGGTGCCACTGGCGCAGCCGTCCCCAGTAGAGGTTATAGGCTCCCTCCAGTTCTTCGCGCAGTCCCGAGCGGTCGCTGACAGACGAGAAGTTGACCTCATGCTCCATCCTCGTGCTCCATTGTCGGTACGGTCTTCTGCGCTCGGCAGTGAAGAGGTAGGAAAGCCCCTGACCGCTGAAGTGTTCTGCTGAGAGATAGGTGTCAAGCACGTGCGAGGGACCGATGCCCACCATGTGGCTGACGGTGGTGACGCGCAGCGAGTCGTCTCCCGTCTGTGCCCCTGTGGCGGCGCAGACGAGGGCAAAGGCCAGTAGGGTGATCGTTCTATTGATAGTCTTCATCCGAGAAGAGCGTTTGTTGTCCGGTCAGTTCGTCGAGCACCTGCTGCTGGCTCTTCCCGGCATCAGGGTCCAGGTTCTCCACCTCGTCTGCGGTGTCCTCCTCCTGGCCGTCCCCGTCGGACAGCTCGGGCTGGCGTGTCGGTTCCAGTTCGGTGATGTCGGCCACCTGATAGGTGGTGAGTCGCTTGCCCTTGGCCTTGTAGCCCTTGACGGCAATGAACTGCTCCACGTCTATCTCCTCCGGCTCGCGGAACTGGTCTGCGCCACCATAGGCGACGCGGATGCGCGGATAGGGTGTGTCGGTGAGGAGCACCTCCTGCGAGTTGGTGTTCTCACCCAGATAGCACTGCTTGCGCTTCGAAGCCTCCAGAAGGAAACGCTTGACGTAGGGGTAGCCCTGGTTGTCGGCATCGTAGAGCACGCAGCTCCATACCTTATTGGCATCGTATTTCTCCAGCCGCACGACATGGTCTTCGAAGTGATTGTTGATGTCGAAGTTGGTGAGGTAATACTCGCCGCCGGGCAGGAAGACGAGGATTTTGTCGTCGTCGTTGAACTCGCCCAGCAACATGCCGTGCTCGTCGTAGTTCAGGCGGTTGACATCCGGGTCGTACCACACCTTCCTTCCGCCCAGCGTGGAGTGGCCGTGGCTCTTCAGTCCGATGCGGTGTATCTGGTACTTGGTCAGCAGGTTGCCGCGGGCAGCGCGTCCCTTGATGAGCACCTCGGAGAAGTCTTTGTCGAAGAAAATCTTCTTGAGCTTGGGTGAGGGGTCGAGGGTGATTTTGATGACCTCGGCCTCGCCGTTGGGGTTGGCGGTGAAATAGACCACACGCGAACCCGGCGTGCCTGCTGTGAGGTCATATTCCCGGTCGCGCGTGATGGCCGGCACGTTGAAGCGTTTGATGAAATAGGAACCCTTCTTGCCGTCGCGGTACACCATATTGTATATCGTGCGCTGGTCGTTCTTCTTGAACACACCAAGCCAGAGCACGTTCTTCCCGACGAAAATCTTGTCCGCCACGCGGATGACCTTGAACTTGCCTTCCCGGTAGAAGATGATGATGTCGTCGATGTCGGAACAGTTGCAGACGAACTCGTCCTTCTTCAGACCCGTGCCGATGAAACCGTCGGTGCGGTTGATGTAGAGCTTTTGGTTGGCCTCCACCACCTTCGAGGCCTCGATGGTGTCGAAGTTGCGTATCTCGGTCTGCCGGGGATGGTCTTTACCGTATTTTTCCTTGAGGAAGCGGAACCAGTTGGCGGTCACCTCCACCAGGTTGTTGAGGTCGCGGTCTATCTGTTCGATCTCCGCCTTGATGCGCGCCATGAGTTCGTCGGCCTTGTCCTTGTTGAACTTGAGGATGCGCTGCATCTTGATTTCCAGGAGCTTGAGGATGTCGTCTTTAGTCACCTCGCGCACCAGCTGTGGGTAATAGGGTGTGAGGCGTTCATCGATGTGGGCACATACTGCATCCACGTCGGGAGCCTGTTCAAACTTACGGTCCTTATAGATGCGCTCCTCAATGAAAATCTTCTCAAGTGAGGCGAAGTGATATTGTTCGAGTAGCTCGCCCTTGCGGATTTCGAGTTCCTGACGGATGAGGTCTTTTGTGCGGTCGGTAGAATGGCGCAGCACATCGGACACGGTGAGGAACTTGGGCTTGTTGTCCTCGATGACGCAACAGTTGGGTGAGATATTAATCTCGCAGTCGGAGAAGGCGTAGAGCGCGTCGAGCGTCTTGTCCGACGATACGCCCGGTGCCAGTTGTACCTGTATCTCCACCTTGGCGGCGGTGAGGTCTTCCACGTGGCGCGCCTTAATCTTCCCCTTCTCAATGGCTTTCAGTATGGAATCGATGACCGTCTCGGTCGTCTTGGAATATGGAATCTCGCGGATGACGAGGGTCTTCTGGTCAAGTTTCTCTATCTTGGCGCGCACCTTCAGCGACCCGCCGCGCTGTCCGTCGTTGTACTTCGTCACATCGATGGAGCCACCCGTGGGGAAGTCGGGATAGAGATGGAACTCCTCGCCGTGCAGGTAGCTGATGGCGGCATCGCACAGTTCCACGAAGTTGTGGGGCAGGATTTTCGACGACAGTCCCACGGCAATGCCCTCTGCACCCTGCGCCAGCAGTAGCGGAAACTTGACGGGTAGCGTGATGGGCTCCTTGTTGCGGCCGTCGTAGGACATCTGCCATTCGGTGGTCTTCGGGTTGAACACCGTGTCCAGGGCGAACTTCGAGAGGCGTGCCTCAATGTAACGGGGGGCGGCGGCGCGGTTTCCCGTGAGGATGTTTCCCCAGTTTCCCTGCGTGTCGACGAGCAGGTCTTTCTGTCCGATCTGCACCAAGGCGTCGCCGATGGAGGCATCACCGTGGGGGTGGAACTGCATGGTGTGTCCCACGATGTTGGCCACCTTGTTGTAGCGTCCGTCGTCCATCCGCTTCATGGAGTGGAGGATGCGACGCTGCACGGGCTTGAGACCGTCCTCGATATGGGGCACGGCGCGCTCCAGTATGACGTAGGAGGCGTAATCCAGAAACCAGCTTTGGTACATGCCACTGAGGTGGTGTACGGCTGCTGCGTCAAACCGGTCTACGGGTTTATAGTCGGAATGCCCCTCCTCGGGGGCGTCGTTAGGTGGTGTCTGTGGTTCTTTTTGTGTCTCGTCGTCCTTGATTTCGTCGTCCATGGAAGCCAGTTTTTTAGATTTTTGTTTCGCAAAGGTACGAATAAGCGAGCGAAATGCAAAATAAATTTTGTTTTTTCCTCACTTATTCGTACCTCTGACCTCCGGTCTTAGGTACTTTCGCTTGGAAATGAAAAGAAAAACGAGTTTTCCTTTTGCATTTCGCTCGCTTATTCGTACCTTTGCACGGATAATTTTTGAATGAGACAAGAGCATTATGGCACAAGAAGATGTATTTAAGAAAATCGTAAGCCATTGTAAGGAGTACGGTTTCGTGTTCCCCAGTAGCGACATCTACGACGGACTGGGCGCCGTCTACGACTACGGACAGAACGGTGTGGAACTGAAAAACAATATCAAGGAATACTGGTGGAAGTCCATGGTACTGCTGCACGAGAACATCGTGGGCATTGACTCCGCCATCTTCATGCACCCCACGATATGGAAGGCTTCCGGCCACGTCGATGCCTTCAACGACCCCCTCATCGACAACCGCGACTCGAAGAAACGCTATCGCGCCGACGTGCTGATAGAAGACCAGATTGCCAAGTATGACGAGAAGATACAGAAGGAGGTGGCCAAGGCGCGCAAACGCTTCGGCGATGCCTTCGATGAGGCGAAGTTCTTGGAGACCAACGAGCGTGTGAAGGAACACGTGGCCAAGCGCGACGCGCTCCACGAACGCTACGCCAAGGCCATGCAGGGGCCCGACCTTGCAGAGCTGAAGCAGATCATCCTCGACGAGGAGATTGTCTGCCCCATCAGCGGCACACGCAACTGGACGGACGTGCGGCAGTTCAACCTGATGTTCTCTACGGAGATGGGTGCCAGTGCCGACGGCTCGATGAAGGTGTATCTGCGTCCGGAAACGGCTCAAGGCATCTTCGTTAACTACCTCAACGTACAGAAGACGGGACGTATGAAGATTCCCTTCGGCATCGCGCAGATTGGAAAGGCGTTCCGCAATGAAATCGTGGCACGGCAGTTCATCTTCCGTATGAGGGAGTTTGAACAGATGGAAATGCAGTTCTTCGTGGCTCCTGGCACGGAGCTGGACTGGTTCCCCCGGTGGAAACAGACGCGCATGGCCTGGCATCAGGCTCTGGGCTTCGGTGCGGAAAACTACCGCTTCCACGACCACGACAAGTTGGCACACTATGCCAACGCCGCCACCGACATCGAGTTCAAGATGCCCTTCGGCTTCAAGGAGGTGGAAGGCATCCACTCCCGTACCAATTTCGACCTGTCGCAGCACGAGAAGTTCTCGGGCAAGAGCATCAAATATTTCGATCCGCAGACCAACGAGAGCTATACACCGTTTGTCATCGAAACCTCTATCGGTGTCGATCGTATGTTCCTCTCCGTTATGTGCCATTCCTATTGCGAGGAGAAGCTCGACAACGGCGAGACACGCGTGGTGCTGAAGTTGCCCGCCGCACTGGCTCCCGTGAAGCTGGCGGTCATGCCGCTGGTCAAGAAGGACGGACTGCCCGAAAAGGCACGCGAGATCATCAACGACCTGAAGTTCCATTTCAACTGCCAGTACGACGAGAAGGACTCTATCGGTAAGCGTTACCGCCGGCAGGATGCCATCGGCACGCCCTACTGTGTGACCGTAGACCACGACTCGCTCAACGATGGCAAGGTGACGCTGCGCTTCCGCGACACCATGGAGCAGGAGCGCGTCAACATCAGCGACTTGGCCAGCATCATCGAAGACAAGGTGAGCATCGCCAGTCTGCTCAAGAAGTTGCAGTAAACACACTTATCCATAGATATAATAGACTATGAAGATTCATACCATGATGAAACACACCGGACGTACCGCCTTTGTCGGATGCCTGTTGACCCTAATGCCGCTCCTTGCCGCATCGTGCAGCGAGGAGGACGGCACGGAAGAGGAGTTCGTCGACTGGAAGACCACCAACGAACAGTATTTCGACACGCAGTACCAGTTGCACGCCTCGGCCACGGACGACGCCTTTGTCGTCCGGAAATGGTCCGTGTCCGACACGCTCACGATTCCGCAGACCGACTACATCCTTGTCGACGTGATAGAGCACGGCGAGGGAACGGTGTCGCCCTACTATACAGACTCGGTATGCATCCAGTATCGCGGTCGCCTGCTACCCTCCAAGTCGTATGCCGACGGCTACGTCTTCGACCAGAGCTTCGAGGGCACTTTCGATGCCGAGGTGCTGGCTCCCTACATGATTTCGCAGTACAGCTCGTACAGCAGTACCACGACCTATCGCCTGCCTGTGCCTGCCGACTTTGTCGATGGCTTCAGTACCGCACTGATGAAGATGCACAAGGGCGACCATTGGCGCGTAACCATCCCCTATCAGCTGGCCTACGGCGAAACGGCCAGCAGTACTATTCCGGCATACAGCACACTGGTGTTTGACATCTGGCTCACGGATTTCTGGGCCAAGACGAAGGGCGACCGCAACTGACGACGACAGCGATGATTTGGAACGAGACCATAGAATGTATGAGTCGCGAGCAGCTCCGCGACCTGCAGAGCCAACGCCTGCGGAAAATGGCGGACTATGTGTACCACAACACGCCGTTCTACCGCAAGAAGTTTCAGGAGATGGGACTGGAGCCGGGCGACATCCGCGATATTGACGACATCGTGAAGTTGCCCTTCACCAACAAGCTTGACCTGCGCGACAACTATCCCTTCGGGCTGGCTGCCGTGCCCATGAGCCAGATTGTGCGCATCCACGCCTCGTCGGGCACGACGGGAAAACCGGTCGTGGTGCTCTACACCCGTAAAGACCTGGCCATGTGGGCGGAAGCCATCTCGCGCGCATTCACCGCCTACGGTGCCACGAAGAACGACATCTTCCAAGTGAGCTACGGCTATGGCCTGTTCACGGGCGGATTGGGTGCTCACGATGGTGCTACCAATATCGGTGCAAGTGTCATCCCCATGTCGAGCGGAAACACGCAGAAGCAGATTACGCTGATGCACGATTTCGGGGCGACCATCCTGTGCTGCACGCCCTCGTATGCCATGTTTCTGGCCGAGACGCTGCGCGACTGCGAATGGCCGCGTGACGAGTTTAAGCTCCGCGTGGGCGCCTTCGGCGCAGAGCCGTGGTCGGAGGAGATGCGCACCATGTTGGAAGCCTCGCTGGGCATCAAGGCATACGACATCTATGGACTGAGCGAGATAGCAGGCCCTGGCGTGGGGTATGAGTGCGAATGTCAGCGCGGCACCCACCTCAACGAGGACTACTTCTATCCCGAGATACTGAATCCCGAGACGGGAGAGCCGTTGCCCGAGGGGCAGTTGG
Organism: Acutalibacteraceae bacterium; assembly: GCA_963599475.1. Lineage (GTDB taxonomy): Bacteria > Bacteroidota > Bacteroidia > Bacteroidales > Bacteroidaceae > Prevotella. The sequence continues at coordinate 8,007 of CAVBXH010000085.1, forward strand.
GCGAGCTGACCTTTACCCACTTGACCAAGGAGGGCATGCCCCTGCTGCGCTATCGCACGCACGACCTCACCGCACTCCACTATGAGAAGTGTGCCTGCGGACGGACGCTGGTGCGCATGGACCGTATCCTGGGACGTTGTGACGATATGCTCATCATCCGGGGTGTCAACGTATTCCCGTCGCAGATCGAGTCGGTCATCCTCTCCCTGCCAGAATACGAGCCGCACTTCCTGCTCACTGTCGACCGTGTGGACAATACCGACACCAGCGAACTGCAGGTGGAGGTGAAGGAGGAGTACTTTACGGACGATATGTCCACGTTGGTCGGACTGCAGAAGAAGCTCGAGGCAGAACTGCGCAGCGTCATCGGACTGGGCTTCAAGGTGCGTTTGGCCGAGCCGCGCAGCATTGAACGCTCCACGGGCAAGGCCAAGCGTGTTATAGACCGGCGCAAACTCTGATAGATCAAAGCACTTAAAAACCATAAATATATGTTAGCGAAACAACTATCCGTCTTTCTGGAGAATAAATCGGGTCGACTGACTGAGGTGACCGACGTACTGGGTCATGCAGGCATCAACCTCTCTGCCATGAGTATTGCAGACAACAGCGATTTCGGCATCCTGCGTTGCATCGTGAGTGACCCGGACAAAGCCTATCAGGTGCTGAAGGCTGCCCATTTCGCCGTAAAGGTGACCGATGTCATCGGCTTCGTCTGTCCCAATACCAGCGGTTCTCTGGCCAAGGTGTTGAAATACCTGTCGGAAAACGGGGTATTCATTGAGTATATGTATTCCTTCTCCAACGGCGATGTGGCACATGTAGTCATCCGGCCGACAGACCTGGAAGGGTGCGAGAAGGTGCTCGCCGAGAAGAAAGTAGACCTCCTTGCCGCCAATGATTTGTATCGGCTGTAAGGCTGTAAGACTATTCGGATAAGCGGGAGCAGGGCTTCTTGCCCTGCTTTTACCAACTTTTTCCGCATTTTCCCGAAAAAAGTTTCGGAAAAGTTTGGTGGGATAAAAAAAAGTCCGTACCTTTGCAACCGCTTAAAGAAACAAGGGCGCTTAGCTCAGCTGGTTTAGAGCGTCTGCCTTACAAGCAGAGGGTCGGGGGTTCGAATCCCTCAGCGCCCACG
>CAVBXH010000086.1:0-9088 GCA_963599475.1 Acutalibacteraceae bacterium
TCACGCATCGTTCACAATCCCTGTCGGGAAGTTGGAATACGCCGAAGCCGAGAATCGGCATCCGCACTCCGTTGTTCAAAGTTACATGTTCCATTGGTTCTGCTTGATTTATGATTATTACATTGAAGTTTCGTCAGAAAGATGCATCACCACCACCCCGATGAGGATAAGACCTATGCCTATCATTGTCTGTACATTGATGCCTTGCCCTGCGCACAAGCGATGAGGCTCATCGATGATACTGTCAGCAGGACAAGGGCGTAAATAATCTTTCTCATAATGTTACTGTATTTTGTTTGTTCTTTCCTTACTTGTCCTCGAACCTATCCTTGTTTACTTGTATTCATCCACGGTGCAAAGTTACAAACCTTTCCTCAAAGTCCTTGTAGATGTATTTCGGACAGAATTACACAAATTACGGAAAATGCGCGCGAGGGTTTCCAATAACGACAATGACTTGTCGTAGCGTGTGCCAAATTTGGTACGTTTTGTTTGGAGGATTGAAATTAAATATCTACCTTTGCCGAAAAGAAAAAGATTATGGCCGTACTTAATTTCACATCAAGAGAGTTCCGCAGTCAGCAGGCTCACGTGTTCGACTTGGCAGACAAGGGCGACAAGGTTATTATTCGCAGGAGCAAGAAGCAGGCCTACACGCTCGTTCCTGTCGAAGACGATGATTTAACCATTACCCCCGAACTGCAGGCGAGAATCGACAAAGCAAGAGCGGAAATCAAGGCAGGGCATGGTATAACCGTGCACGGAAGAGAAGAACTTGACGCTTACTTGGAGTCGCTATGATTTACGACTTGAAGTTTTCGCCACAGGCAGATAAGGTTGCGAAGAAATGGAAGAGGTCTAACCCCTCCGTATACCAAAAGTACACTAAAATCCTTGTCGAACTGATGGAACACCCTCGAACTGGGCTGGGCCACCCCGAGGCGTTAAGAGGTGGCGGGAACATCACATGGTCGCGCCATCTATGACATCTACGAAGATGTTGTAGAAGTCCACGTGCTGGAACTGGAAGGACATTACAACGACAAATAGTCTAATCAAAAAGCTTTTTTAGGTCAATCTGCTTGTAGGCCATGCGTTGACGGCGCCAGGTGTAGAGGCAATGCAGCGTTCCGTCCTTCCCTTGGATGATGGCCGGATAGGAGTATTGGGAGATGGGGGAGTCTTCCAGCGTCAGCACCTTCTGCCAGTGGGAACCGTCGCTGCTCAGTGCCAGCGTCAACGGGGTGCGCGGGCCTTTGGGCGTGTCGGGCAGCGTCTCGAAATCGTTGTAAATCAAGGTGTGTCGACCGCCGTGCAGGGTGACGGCATCCGTTCCGCTCTGGTTGTTAGGCACGTCCGTCAGCACGACCTTCGACCACGAGTCGCCGTTGTCGGTCGAGAAGGAAGTAGCCAGCCGCCCGTTGCGGGTGCGCATCAGCACCTGCAGTCGTCCGTCAGCCAAGCGGAGGATGGAGGGTTGGATGCAATAGATGGGGCGTGCGCCTTTGCCTTCATGATAGACGGGGTGCGACAAGTCCTTCGTCTCGGCAGTGAGGTCGGCAGTGGCTGGCGCATCGTCGGCCTCCACTGGACCTACATATTTCCATTCCTTGGTTTTCCAGTCGTAGATTTCCACATGGAAGCGCCAGCCCTTATTCTCTGTCGAAGAGGCACAGAGCAGTCGTCCGTCCACCCATTCCGGTTTATTCTTGACTGGTCCGAGGAAACCTTTCGGCAACGGTTCCTTGTCGCTCCAGGTGCGTCCGCCGTCGCTGGACTTCGCCAGCCATCCTGTCCAGTCCTTCACCGATGCGCCTATCTTGAAGAATAGCCAGAGTTCGCCATTGGGCATTTCGCAGAGCACGGGGTTCCAGCAGGCCTTGCGCTTGAGACTGTCCGGCAGGCGCACCAGGCTCTTCTTGGCCTGGTAGTCGTAGGTCAGTGAACCACATTCGTCGCTGAACGCCTTCACAGGGCCGGCCTCTGCTGGCGTTGTCTGCGCGTCGATGCCCGACAGTCCGGCGTATTCCGCCTGCGGCGTGCCAAGGCGAAACACGCCGTCGGCCGCAAGAATCGGTGCCGACCAGTGGTTCTCCCCTTTCTTCTTGACGTTGACATAGATGCAGACATCGGGGTTGCGCTCGTGGGAGCCTCCGAAATACGCCGTCACCAAGTCGCCCTTCTTCGTCTCGACAATCGTGCCGGCGTGCACCTGTGGGAAGGGAGCCTGTTCGTAGAGGAACTCGTCCTTGACGATGGCCGGGTGGGCCGTCGGCAGCGTCACGCTGAAATGGTGCCTGCCAGAACCTATCGTCTTGACCGTTCCGTCAGGCAGGAAGACCTCAGCCGACGTGTTGCACGGCACCTCAATATCCCATTCCACGTGCTGCAGCGTCTTTTTCCAGTGGCTGCTGACGGTGCCGTAGGGCGACTCATAGTCGACCTTGACCCATTCGCAGTTCTGGATGTCGAAGGCCGGACGGAGCGTGATGTGGCGGTAGGCATCTTCCGTGCGGATGCCCCCCAGATACTGATAGCACCACGTAAGCAGGTCGCCCAACAGCATGACATGATTGCCCGAGTTCATCCGTGGACTGGCGGTGTTGCCGTTCCACAGTTCCCAAACGGTGGTCGCTCCGTTTTCGGCCATATAGCCCCACGACGGATAGCTTTTCTGCGTAGCCAACAGATAGGCCACATCGGCGAAGCCGTTGTCGGAGAGCGTGCGCAATAGCCACGAGATGCCGATGACGCCACACGAGACGTGGCCGTTGTTCTTGATGCACACATTCTCCACCACCTGCCGAATGATATCGCTCCTGCAACTGTCGGGCACGATGCCCATGGCCAGAGGCAGGATGTTGGCCGTCACCGTGTTGTTGCCGTAGTAGGTGGAGTCCGGGAAGAGCACATGGCCGGGGCGGCGCGACGTGCCTTTTCGGACGGAGAGGAACTGCCGATTGAAGGCCTCCGTCATCATCTTCCTGATGGGTTGCCAGCGTTCTGGCTCGCATCCCCACTGCTCCATGAGCTGCAACACACGGATGAGGTAGGCCGTGGAGATGAGTTTCCCGTCGGTGATGCGGTTGGGGTCTTGCGCGTGGATGAGTTGGAGGGTCTCGGGCGGCGGACACCAGTCGCCATACTTATCTTTGGCGATGATGCCGTCGCGGCCATATTCCTCGAGGATGTGCTCCACCCATTTGCAGATGGACGGATAGGCCGCGTCGATGGGTTGACGGTTACCAAACTGTCGCCACAGCATATCGCAGGTGAAGGGCAGTGCGGCGGGCCACGTCACATTGTCTGTATAATAGTTCCAAAAGGCAGGAGCAACATCGGGGATGCAGCCATCCGATCGTTGCGCCTCACAGATGTCACGCATCCATTTGGTATAGAGGCGTTCGTTGTCAAAGAGAAAGCTCTCGCCCAACGAACCCACGGTGCGGTCGCCCAGCCAAGGCTGCCGCTCGTCGCGCTGCGGACAGTCGACGGGCATTCCCTTGTAGTTGGAGGCGATGCCCCAAAAGGCATTGTGCACCACCTTATTTAATATCGTGTCACTGCACTCGAAACGTCCCGTCACCCTCATGTCGTCGGCCACCGTCTCCGCTCTGCAGTCGTCGGCGGTCAACCCGTCTATGCCTTGTATCTCCACATATCTGAACCCGTGATAGACAAACGTGGGCGTCCACCAGCGGCCATTCTTGCCCTCCTCTCCGTTGCACACATAGACATCGGTGGAGCGTGCATTGCGGAAGTTGTCGCGATAGAGACTGCCGTCGTCCTTCAGCCGCTCGGCGTAGACGATGCGGATGGTGTCGCCCTTCTGTCCGCGCACCCGGAGCTTCAGCCATCCGGCCATGTTCTGCCCCACGTCCACGATGCGTCCGTGGACACTGCGGACGGCTCTTGTCTCGCACACCTTCATGCCCTTGCCCTGCGGACGAAGCACGCCCGTCGGGATGTCGGTGCGCTCGGCAGCCATCCATTGCGCATCGTCGAAGCCTACCGTCGCCCAGCCCTTCATCTCGCGGCGCGCATCGTATTCCTCCCCGTCATATTCGTTGTTGGCGCGAATCGGTCCGTCGGCGGTCACCTTCCATCCCTTGTCGTCGGTCAGTAACAGTTGCGTGGTGCCGTCGGCATATTCCACGCGCACATTGATGCGACACTTGGGAAAGCCGAACACGGGAATCTTGTGGGGCTTGTGTTGCTGCATAGGAAACAGGCGGCCGTTGCCCAGCACGATGCCCAGACAGACGCGCTGGGTCGCGACCATGGGTGCAGTCACGTCATAGGCGTTGTAGTAGATGGTCTTGCGGTAGTCGGACGGGACTGGGTTCAGTACGCCGTCGCTCATGCGCTGGCCGTTGACATAGAACTCGTGAAGGCCGATGCCAGCCACGTAGGCCGTGGCGCGCCGCACCGCCTTGTCCTTGAGGTCGAACTCCTTGCGCAAATAGCGGGCAGCCATGCGCGTATGGATGGTTCGTTGCTCACCGGGCATCATGCGCTCCAGTCCGATCCAGTAGCCGCGCCACTTGGACTCGCTGAGCAGGCCAATGCCAAACGTCTGCATGGCCGACCATGGACTCTCGCCCGCCGTGGTCCACACCTTGACTTTCCATTCGTAGCGGGAATCGCCCGAGAGCGTCGCTCCCTGATAGTCCACCCACAGCTGTTTGTCGGAAGCGACCTTGCCGGAGTTCCACACCTCGCCCTGCGCATCCGCCACCACAATTTGGTAGGCGATCTGCCGCACATTGCTTTTGTCCGAAACGATTTGCCAGGAGAAGCGCGGCTGTAGGGTGGCGATGGCTGCAGGCTGTTCCATATTCTCTATGCGAAGACGGGCAACACCCACCTTCGCTCCAGCCTCCACGGCCATCATCAGCAGTGCCAACAAGAGAACACCGACCGGCTTGCAGTTCATCACGGCATACTTATTCATCTGCTTTTCCCTTTTTATCCGACTCACTCTCCTTATTATAATATATGTACTATTCGTTCAGGTCGCGTGCCTCGGGCTTGTAGCCGTCGGCCGACAGTTGTCGCTGGTCTTCCTTTAGGTAATGCTTCGCAGCATCTATGGCGATGAGCACCCCGTCCTCGATGCCCTTGCCCTGCGGGTGATAGCGGAACGTCAGCGTCCCGTTGTCGTACTCTCCCAAGTAGCGCAGTTGTCCGTCGGCGGCATTCATCCACCACACCTTCTTCCTGTCGCCCGAAATCTTGGTCAGGTTTAGGCGCATGTTGTTCCCCTTGTAGTTGTAAACCATCAGATAGTCCGTGCCACGCGTGGCTATCAGGCGATCGTATTTCTCGCCGTTGTCCTCCACGATGCTTTGGTCGGGCACCCGGTCGTAGTAGGGAAACGAGAGGATGAGGCGTTTTAAGTACTGCATCTGGTTGTAGCCCGGGTCGTCGAGTGCCTGATACCAGGGCTTCATGTCCTCCACCCGTCCGTAGCCCGTGGCGAAGCCCGGCTTGTACATTTGCATGATGGCATTGTGGCCGTAGGTGTGGCCGCAACTGCCGGCAAAGACGCTCCAGTAGGCGTAGCGCCGCACATCGTGAGCCTGCCAATGCGGGCCGTCGGCATCGTGGAGTCCGACAGGGATGTCCTCATACGAGGGCTCCGCGTCCAGCACGGGTTTGACGGGGCTGTAGGCCCACGTGGAGTCGACATACATCCAGTTGTCCTCCTCGGTATTGTCGGGAATGGGATAGTCCTTGTTGCCCATGCGCTGACCGTAGCAGCGGTGGCCGCTCTGGAAGGTGTGGAAGTCTATCCACGATGCCTTACTCCACCACTGCGCCGAGGTGTGGCGTCCGCGCGGATGATAGGTCATCAGATGATTCTTGTCAATGGACTTAATGGTGGTGGCTAAGGTTTCCCACACCTCGGGGCGGATGTTGCCCTGAATGTCGCCGCCGATAATCCACACGATGTTGGGCTTGTCCTTATAACGCTGAGCCAGGAACGTGCCGTAGCGTTTGGCATCATCCACGGAGAGCAGTCCGGCCTTGACCAGTCCGCCCCAGATGCACACCATACCAATATAGATGCCGTGGTGGGCTGCCCGGTCGATAATGTAGTCCATGTGGTCCCAATAGCCGTAGATGCCCTTGCGGTCTATCTGTCGGAAGTCCCAGCCGTCGATGTGAGAGGGCTGTCCGTAGGCGTTATACGCCGGCACGCCGTTGAGGGTCTGCACTTGCACCACGTTGAAGCCCGCCTTGGCGCAACGCTGTAGGTAATAGGCGGCCTCGTCGCGGTCGAGCCGTTCGGGCAGCAGCCAGCCCGTGTCGGCCAGCCAGAAGAAGGGTGTGCCGTCAGCAAACTGCAAAAAGCGCTGGTTGTCCGCCACCCTCAGCGCACCATGACTCCAAGGACTGGCAGCCTGTGCACTGAGGGTGAGCAGCAACAATACGACGAAGAATGTCAGTTTCTTCATTCTTCAAGTCATTCTGCGGGAGCCTGTCCTATCAGCTCCATGAACTCGTCGAGCTTCGGGGTGATGATAATCTGTGTGCGGCGGTTGCGCTGCTTGCCCTGTTCCGTGGTGTTGGGCTGCAACGGGTTATACTCGCCGCGACCTCCTGCTGTCAGGCGTTTCGGATCTACACCGTACTGGTTCTGCAGTGCCTGCACCACACTGGAGGCGCGAAGACAGGAGAGATCCCAGTTGTTGCGGATGTTTTCTCTGGAGATGGGCACATTGTCGGTATTGCCCTCGATGAGCACATCGTAGTCCTTATAGTCCTTAATGATCTTGGCAATCTTCGAGAGCGTCTCCGAGGCGCGGTCGTTAATTTCATAGGAGCCAGACTTATAGAGCATATTGTCGGCCAGCGAGATGTAGACCACACCCTTGAGCACCTGCACGTCAACCTCCTTGAGTTCCTCCTTCGAGAGGGAGCGCGTCAGGTTGTTGGTCAGCACGACGTTGAGCGAATCGCTCTTCGACTTGATTTCCACCAGATGGCGGATGTACTGATTGGACTCGTTGATCTGGTCCACCAGTTTGTCGATGCTGACATTGTTCTGCGTGGCGTTATTCAAGCTCTTGTCGAGCGACTGCTGCAGGGAGTTTACCGTCTGCTCCTGTCGCTTGAGTTGTTCTTCCAGACTGGCCACGCGGGCATTGGCGGCGGCCAGTTTCTCCTTCGTGTCCGAATAGTTGGTCTGCAACGCCTTGTTCTCCTCCTGACAGGCAACAAGGTCTTTCTTCGAAGCGCATCCCGACAATATCAGGACCGCTGCGAGGGTCATAGTGATAGTAACTTTCTTCATCTTTCTTGTCTTGTTATTAGTGATTATTTATTTGACCAGTACCACCAGATACTTGCTGGTGGACCAGAACAGTTGCGGGTTGGTGATGCGGAGCACGTACTGCTTGTTGGCGTCGCGCTCCAGCGTGTAGCTGGCCTGCGGATGAGCAGTGAGCAGTCGGGCGGAACGCGAGTACAGGCGAATTTCCTTGTCTACGCGAATGTCGATTTTGGTGAAGTAGTCGCGGTTGAAATTCGACTGGAGCACGTTGCCGTCCTCGATAATCCGCTGCTCCTTGAGTTCCTTCCTGGTGCCATAGACAAACCATGCCGTGTTGAGCTGCTTGTCCTGTGCGGAGATGGTCTGCGACTTCTGACTACTCTCCTCCTTGAGCGACGACACGTTGCTGTGGAGGTCGGTCACCTCCTTGCCAAGTTCGTCAATGCGCACATCCTTGGCTTCCAGCTCGGCGCGGAGCTGGCGCATCTGCGCGTCCTTCTCCTCCATCTGTTTGGTGAGGTTGTCGAGCGTGCGGCGCAGCTCTGCGCTGGCCACGGAGCTTTGGCGCAGTTGGTTGCGCATCTTGCTGATGAGCTCGCGGTTGTGCTGCATGGTCTGCTGGATCACCTGCATGTTCTCGCGGATGCGCTCCACGGCATTGGCTCCTTCGCCCTGCTGCGCCACGGTGACCCGGTCTTGCGCCTGGTTGATAGCGCGGAAACCCTCCTCAATATCGTTGATGGTTGCCACCATGTCCGTGATTTCGTTGTCTTTCTGCTGGATGATGCGGTTGAGCGAATCGGTCGTTTGGGCCATTCTCACGTCTTCCGCTTTCGGGCCTTTCTGCCCGCAGGCCACGAGCACTGTGGCTCCGATGGCGAGAATAATCATCTTTTTCATAGCTTTTTATTTTTTAGTTACATTACTTTTATTCGTTATTCGGGTTTTGCTGCGCTGGATTTATGTCGGTTTCCCGCCCAGGACGATAACAAACTCGCCGCGCGGCTCGTGCTCCTGGAAGTGGAGGACGACCTCATCCAGCGTGCCACGGACGCTTTCTTCATGCACCTTGCTGATTTCGCGACAGACGCTGACGGGGCGGTCGCCACCCATGACCTCGGCCAACTGTTGGAGCGTCTTCACCACGCGGTAGGGCGACTCATAGAATATCATCGTGCGCTCCTCGTCGGCCAGCGCCTGCAACCGGGTCTGCCGCCCTTTCTTCTGCGGCAGGAAGCCCTCGAAGCAGAAGCGGTCGCAGGGCAGTCCGCTGCTGACCAAAGCCGGCACGAAGGCCGTTGCTCCCGGAAGGGTCTGAACCTCTATGCCAGCGCGCACGGCCTCGCGCACCAAGAAGAATCCGGGGTCGGAAATGCCCGGCGTTCCGGCATCGCTGATGAGGGCGACGGTTTGGCCAGCCTTCAGCCGCTCCACCACTGAAGCACTGGTGCCGTGTTCGTTGAACTTATGATGCGAGAGCAGATGCTGCTGAATCTGGAAATGCTTCAGCAGGATGCCCGAGGTTCGCGTATCCTCCGCCAACACGAGGTCGGCCTCCTTTAGGATGCGCACGGCGCGGAATGTCATGTCTTCCATGTTGCCCACGGGCGTAGGAACGATGTACAAAATTCCCATAGTCGGGGACAAAGTTACGAATTAGGAAAGAGATTACAAAGGGAACTCAAAGAAAATTTTGTTTTTTTTTGGTAATTTCAGAGAAACTTCTTACCTTTGCAACCGCTTTCAAAAGCAATGATCCGCTAGCTCAGTTGGTAGAGCACAACACTTTTAATGTTGGGGTCTTGGGTT
>CAVBXH010000087.1:0-8877 GCA_963599475.1 Acutalibacteraceae bacterium
ATTCATCGTTCATGGAGATGTTGGTGATGTTGTTCAGCTCGCTGAAGATGCTGAGTTGCGAGAACTTGGTGATGCCCGTGAGGAAGGCGAAACGTAGCTTCGCTTCGCAGCCTTTTAAGGGACTATAGAAGTTGCGCATGACATTGCGTAATACATCCAGTTGCTCTCTCTCATGAGCCACGTCGAGCAGTGGTGCATCGTATTCGTCGATGAGCACCACCACCTGCTTGCCGCTTTTCTCGTAGGCGGTATTGATGAGGTCTATCAAACGATTGTTCGCCCCAATTCTTGGATGGGTGATTTCCCATTTTTTTTCTTCGTCGGCAATGATGTATCCCAAATACCTTTCCAAGTCATCCTTCTCTAAGTGCTTGCCACCGCTCATGTCGAAATGCAGCACGGGATATTCCGTCCACTCCTTCTCCAGTTGCTCGATGGCGAGTCCCTGGAAGAGTTCCTTCTTGCCCTCGAAGTAGCTTTGCATGGTGGAAACCAGGAGCGACTTGCCAAAGCGGCGCGGCCGCCCCAGGAAGAAATATTTACCATTGGTGTGAGCCATACGGTAAATGTATTCCGTTTTGTCGATGTAGAGCTTGTCTTCCTTGCGGATTTCAGAGAAAGTCTGTATTCCTATCGGATATAATTTCAGTGCCATAAACCCTGCTTTTTTTTCGTTCGTATGACGGCGACTGCCATCACTTTGCAAAGATACAAAAGTTTTTGGTAAGTCTTGCAATAATGCGAGAAATTTTTGTTCCGCCCGATTGTTTTTTATTTTTTCGCAGAACTTGCACAAAAATGACCGAGCCTGACGGCGGAGGAGATTCTGGGGCTACAATGATTAAGGAATATACACCCTCCTGTCGCAGGGTGTGCAGAAAAAGTCACGAATACGCACCTGCGGATTGTTGAGTAGTCCTAGGCAAGCCCTAGGCAAGACCTAACCAAGACCAGGCAAGACCTTCGCAAGACCAGGGGCTTGCCTAAGTCTTGCCTAAGACTTGCCTACTCCCTTTCAACGCCCTGCCAACGTCTTGCCTGAGGGGATTGAAACAAAAGGAAAAAGGCAGTTGACAAATGCAAATGCAATCAGCGGTCACTACCTCTGGGTTACGCAACAGAGGAAAAGCGAGCTTTCCTCTGCATTCGCTGCTCCAAAATTTGGCATTTCTCTCACTTATTCGTACCTCTGGCCTTCGGCCGAAGGTACTCACGCTCGAGAATAAAAAGAAAAACAAGTTTTCCTTTTGTATTCTTCTCGCTTATTCGTACCTTTGCACACTAATTGCAGACGATGATGCAATCGCAAGGAATGGATACAACGAAAAAAAGACTGCTCGGCCTGACCCCCGACGAACTCAAGGCACTGGTTGCCGAACTGGACATGCCGGCGTTCACCGCCAAGCAGATCGCGCAATGGATCTACGGACACCACATTACGGACATCGACGGGATGACCAACATCTCGAAGCAGAACCGTGTGCGGCTGGCCGAGACGTGCGAGGTAGGCGCATGGGCACCTGTTGACTGCAAGCGGAGTGTGGACGGAACAGTGAAATACCTGTTTCCCGTCAGTTGCGGTGAAGGGAAGTTTGTGGAGACCGTTTACATTCCCGACGGCGAGCGCGCCACGGTGTGCGTATCGTGTCAGGTGGGCTGCAAAATGAACTGCCTGTTCTGCCAGACGGGCAAGCAGGGATGGGAGGGCAACCTCACAGCGGCCGACATCCTCAACCAAATCTACGCCCTGCCCGAAGCGGAACGGCTGACCAACATCGTGTTCATGGGACAAGGCGAACCGATGGACAACCTCGACGCGGTGCTCCGCGTCTGCAACATCATGACCGCCCCGTGGGGCTACCAGTGGAGTCCGAAGCGCATCACCGTCAGCTCGGTGGGCGTGAGGGGAAAGCTGAAACGCTTCCTCGACGAGAGCGACTGCCACGTGGCCGTCTCCCTGCACAGCCCGCTCCACGAACAGCGGCTGCACCTCATGCCCGCCGAGAAGGCCATGCCAATAGCGGAGACCGTGGAACTGCTACGGCAGTACGACTTCACACACCAGCGACGTTGCTCGTTCGAATATATCTGCTTCGGCGGTCTCAACGACACGGAGGCTCACGCCGAGGCCATCATCAGTCTGCTGAAGGGACTGGAATGCCGTGTCAACCTGATACGCTTCCACGAGATTCCCGACACGGACTTGCCTGGTGCCGACGAGCGACGCATGGAGCAGTTACGCGACTATCTGACCGAACATGGGGTATTCACCACCATACGCGCCAGCCGCGGACAGGACATCTTTGCTGCCTGCGGACTGCTGTCGACCGCCTACAAAGACAAGGAGAAACAACAAAACATACCACATAAATAGACTTACACAATGGAAGATAAACTGATTCGCGTGGCCATCACGCACGGAGATACCAACGGCATCGGCTATGAAATTATCCTCAAAGCCTTTGCCGACCCTGCCCTCTTGGAACTCTGCACACCGATTGTATACGGTTCGCCGAAGGTGGCCACCTACCACCGCAAGACACTCAATCTGGAAACCAACTTCAACGTCATCGACCGGGCGGAAGATGCCTGCGACGGCAAGCTCAACATTCTGTCCTGCTGCGACGACGAGGTGAAGGTGGAGCTCGGACAGCCCTCGGAAGAGGCCGGAAAGGCCGCACTGATGGCACTTGACCGCGCCATGACGGACTACCGATCGGGACTCTACGACGTGCTCGTCACCGCACCCATCAACAAGGCCACCATTCAGGGCGACGGATTCCATTTCCCCGGACACACGGAGTATATCGAGACCTGCGTGGGCGAGGGACAGAAGGCACTGATGATTCTGATGAACGAAGACCTGCGCGTGGCGCTCGTCACCACCCACCTACCCCTCCGTAACGTAGCGGATGCCGTCACCCAGGCGGCCATTGTGGAGAAGGCCACCGTCTTCAACCTCAGTCTGCGCCGCGACTTCCGCATCTCCTGTCCGCGCATTGCCGTGCTCTCGCTCAACCCCCACACGGGCGACAACGGACTGCTGGGCAACGAGGAGAAAGACATCATCATACCGGCCATCGCGGAACTGGAGACCAAGGGCATACAGGCTTTCGGCCCCTACTCTGCCGACGGTTTCTTCGGCAGTGGTGCATACACGCATTTCGACGGCGTACTGGCCATGTACCACGACCAGGGACTGGCTCCGTTCAAGACCATTGCACTGGACAACGGCGTGAACTTCACCGCTGGACTGCCCATCGTGCGCACCTCGCCCGACCACGGCACGGCCTACGACATTGCCGGACAGGGCATTGCCGACGAGAATTCCTTCCGCCAGGCCATCTATACCGCCATCGACGTGTTCCGCAACCGCCAGTTCTACGACGAGCCGATGCAGCACCCACTGCCCAAGCTCTTCCACGAGAAGCGCGACGACAGCGAGAAGGTGCGCTTTGCCATTCCGAAAAGCAAGGGAAAGACCGATAACCAATAAGGCATCCGATGAGCAAGCGCTGGCAAAACATCTTTTTCGTATTCGGACTCGCGGTGCTCGCCCTGATGGTGACACAGCTGGACTTTGCCGCCACGTGGGCAGGGCTGCAGCGTGCCGGCTACTGGGCCGTGGCCGTCGTGGTGCTGTGGGCCTTCCTCTACCTTTTCAACACGGCGGCGTGGTGGCTCATCATCCGCAGCCAGAAAGGGCAACAGGCGGCAGACAGCGTCGCCAAGCCGCTGTCGTTCTGGTGGCTCTATAAGGTGACGGTCAGCGGTTTCGCCATCAACTACGCCACGCCCGGCGGACTGATGGGCGGCGAGCCTTACAAGATTATGATGCTCCGTCCGAAGATTGGTCTGGAACGGGCTACCTCATCCGTCATCCTGCACTCCATGACCCACATCTTCTCCCATTTCTGGTTCTGGCTGCTGGCCTGCGTGCTCTATCTGCTGACGCAACCTATGACGCCGCTGATGTGGATTCTGCTGCCTGTCATCGCCGGATTCTGCCTGCTGGCTATCGGCTTCTTCTTCAAGGGCTACAAGTACGGATTCACCGTGTGGCTGATGCACTTCCTGAGCCGCTTCCCGCTGGTCAAGCGGTGGGCGCAACCGTTCGTCGAGCGCAATACCGAACAGCTCCGCGAGGTCGACGAGCAGATTGCCGCACTCCGCGGACAGCACCAGTCCACCTTCATGGGAGCTGTGATGCTGGAACTGGCCTGCCGCATTGCCTCTGCACTGGAGATTCTCTTCGTGTTGCTGGTCGTCATGCCGACAGCCAACTACCTGCAGAGCATCCTCATCCTGGCCTTCACCAGTCTCTTCGCCAACCTGCTGTTCTTCATCCCCCTGCAACTGGGCGGGCGCGAGGGCGGCTTCCTCATGTCGGCAGGCGGACTGGGCATGACGGCATCGGCAGGCATCTTCGTTGCGCTCATCGTGCGCATCCGCGAGTTGGTGTGGACGGGAATTGGGCTGCTGATGATAAAAATCAACCGTAAAACACAGGCGGAATGATAATTTTCCGCCATCTGTGCCATTATGTCAGATTTATTTAGTACCTTTGCCCACTAAATGAAGAGTTCTGAGCTACAGACCGTCAAACAGCGTTACAACATCGTAGGCAACTGCGAGGGGTTGAACCACGCGCTCGATGTCGCCCTACAGGTGGCACCGACGGACTTGAGCGTGCTCGTTGTAGGAGAAAGTGGTGTCGGCAAGGAAATCTTTCCGCGCGTCATCCACGACAACTCGCCGCGGCGCAGGGAGAAGTATTTCGCCATCAACTGCGGCTCCATTCCCGAAGGCACCATCGACTCCGAACTCTTCGGCCACGTGAAAGGCTCGTTCACTGGAGCCGTCAACGACTCGCAGGGCTATTTCGGAGTGGCCGACAAGGGAACGCTGTTCCTTGACGAGGTGGGCGAATTGCCTCTGGCCACGCAGGCCCGGCTACTCCGCGTGCTCGAGACGGGCGAGTACATCCCCGTGGGAGCCACCGAGGTGCACCGCACAGATGTGCGCATCGTGGCCGCCACCAATGTCAATATCCGGCAGGCCATCAGCGAAGGCCGTTTCCGCGAAGACCTCTACTATCGTCTCAACTCTATCCCCATCCAGATGCCGCCGCTCCGCGAACGCGGCGAGGACATCGTCCTGCTGTTCCGCCTCTTTGCCATGCAGACGGCCGAGAAATACCACATGGAGAAGGTGGTGCTGACCGACGAGGCCAAGCAGGTGCTGATGCGCTACAAATGGCCGGGAAACGTGCGACAGCTCAAGAATATCACTGAACAGATTTCCATCCTCAGCACCGATCGGAAGATTACCGCCGAGGCTCTCGCGCAGTTCATCCCACAAGACCAGGAGACCACGCAACTGGTGGCTGTCCGTCCAGGCTCAGACCACAGCTTCGAGAACGAGCGCGAAATCCTCTATAAAATCCTGTACGAGCTGCGCAGCAACGTCAACGATATGCGCCGCGAAATGGGTACACTGAAGAAGCAGATTGCCGACGTACAGACCACACCGGCCATGGGTAGTACTACGGCCATTGCCACTACCTCGCTGTCTCCTGTCAATGCCATCCAACCCGAACAGCAGGCCATGGTGGAAGCCGAGGAATACGTAGAACCGGAGAAAGAGCCGGAGAACCTCAACCTCAGCGACTGGAGCCGACAGGCACTGGAAAAGGCGCTGAACCGCAACGGCGGCAACCGCAAGAAGGCGGCGCAGGAGCTGGGCATCAGCGACCGCACACTCTACCGCAAGCTGAAGCAGTTCGGACTCACCGTCATGGTGCTCTTGCTCTGCTGCGCCTGCTCGGTCAGCTATAAATTCAACGGGGCCAGCATCGACTACTCCAAGACGAAGACCATCCAGATTGCCGACTTCCCCATCCGCTCCAGCTACGTCTGGGGCCCCATGGGACCGCTGTTCAACAACCAGTTGAAGGATCAGTTTGCCAACCACACGCGCCTGCAACAGGTGAAGCGTAACGGCGACCTGAAGATAGAAGGCGAAATCACCCAATACCAACAGCGCAACAAGTCGGTGTCGGCAGAAGGATACTCGGCGCAGACCGAGCTGTCCATGACCGTCAACGTGCGCTTCACGAACAACGCCAACCACAGCGAGGACTTCGAACGCCAGTTCACGGCCTCGGCAACATACGAGACGACACAGTCACTGAACTCCGTACAGGAGGAATTGGTGACACAGATGTCGAAGGAACTCTGCGACCAGATATTCAACGCCACCGTGGCCAACTGGTAGGAAGCATGCAAATACAAGCGCGTAGAAACATGACGAACATAGCAGAGCTCATCAGCAATCCGGAACGCATGGACCGCGACACCCTCTACGAGTTGCGGCAGACGCTGGCACTGCACCCCTACTTCCAGACCGTCCGGCTGCTGATGTTGCAGAACCTCTACCTGCTCCACGACCCCTCGTTCGACGAGGAACTGCGGAGGGCAGCAGGCTACATCACCGATCGGCGCACCCTGTTCAACGTGGTGGAAGGGGCACACTACCAGTGGCACCGCGAGGAACAACCGGTCACAGTAGCCCCCAGCGGCGACCGTACCATCGCGCTCATCGACACCTTCCTCGAATCCATTCCGAGTGAGGAGGAAGAGGGGGACAAGACGAAGCGACGCCCCACCCCAGCCGATGCGACCGTGGACTACGTGGCCTACCTGCTGGAAAACGAATCGGAGGAGCAACGCACCGACGGCGAGCCGTCGAAGATGCAGGGACAGAGCCTCATCGACCATTTCCTCGAGAAGGAACAGGGACGCTTCGCCCTCAGCAGACAAGACGACAGCGACGACAGCAGCGCGCAAGACCAACCGTCTGACAGCGCTGCATCGGAAGCGGAGCAAGAGACAAATAACGAAGAGGAATTCTTCACCGAGACACTGGCACGCATCTACATCAAGCAGGGGCGCTACCAGAAGGCACTCGACATCATCCAGCGGCTCAGCGTGCAGTTCCCCAAAAAGAACGCCTACTTTGCCGACCAAATCAGATTTTTGGAGAAATTAATAATAAATAGTAATAAAAACAAAAAGTAAAAACAACATGGGACTTTACACATTATTTGTAATTCTGATTCTCCTGGCTGCAGTACTGATGATTCTCGTCGTACTGATTCAGGAGTCCAAGGGCGGTGGACTCTCGTCCAACTTCTCTTCCTACAATTCACTGGCTGGAGTACGCAAGACAACCGACTTCATTGAGAAGGCCACTTGGGGACTTGCCGCTGCCATGGTACTTTTCAGCATCGTCTGCGCTTGGGTGGCTCCCTCGGCCACTACTGACAGCTCCGTGATGGAGAATGTCGAGAAATCGACGGCTAACCCCAACACGCTGCCTGGCTTCGGTGCCAGTCAGAGCAACACAGCCGCTCCCGCACAGGATGCACAGAAGGCCGCCACGCCGGCCAAGACTCCTGCCGAGCCTGCAAAATAAGGTAGGAATGAAAAAAATACGCGATTTATTTGGCTATGTCGAATAAATCGCGTACCTTTGCACTCGCTTTCCAAACGGAGAGCCTTGACGGTGCCCGTAGTTCAGTTGGTTAGAGCGTCAGATTGTGGTTCTGAATGTCGTGGGTTCGAGTCCCACCGGGCACCCAACGAGAAATCCCTGCAAACAATAGTTTGTGGGGGTTTTCGGTAAAAGCGCCATTCCTTCGCCACGCCGTCGCGGAACTGAAAGGTGAAAAAATGCTTTTGCAACAAAAAAGTTGCAGAAAAGTTTGGCAATTTGCAACTTATTTGTTACCTTTGCACCGTCAGAAATGACAAAGAGTTCTTTAATACAATGAAACAAAATGATTTGTTTAGTCGCCTGAGAAAAGCAGGATGCTTTATAGTCAGGCATGGGGCGCGACACGACATTTGGTACAGTCCTATTACGGGATTTACTCGACCAGTACCGTGTCATGGAGCGAAGGAGGTCCAGAAAGGCCTTCTGAAATCTATCGAAAAGGAGTTGCTCGGACTTTAGTCCGGGCAACCTTTTAGCCAAAACAAACCAGATTGCAGATTTGTTTAGGGACTCTTTTTAGTGGAATACGCAGTTATAATATAAATAGTATGAAAGTTAAACGACTGGCAATAGTTGAACGTGGCAAGGGAAAGAGAAACTTCGCTTGTTATGCGCCCGAAAGCGTAGGCAATCATGGATTGGCTGGGTACGGTGCTTCTGCCCGTGAAGCAATGGAAGACATTCAGACCAGTGTACAGGAATACAAAGAGATGGCTGCCGAAAGGGGAGAGGAATTTCCTGATGTCGAGTTTGATTTCCGTTTCGATGTTGGTGCCTTCTTTGACTACTTTCCGCTCGATGTTACGGCAGCAGCCAAATATATAGGCATCAATGCTTCCGTGCTTCGCCAGTATGTTACAGCCCTACGAGAGCCGAAACAAGCTCAGATAGATAAAATTCGGCAGGGTGTGGCTCGATTGGCAAATGATTTAGGCTCCGGGCTGATGATAAGTCAGCCTGTCGTGTCCTATATTAAATAAATCATTTCATTGTAAACAAGAACCCTGGAGTCCTCCGCCGTGATGGCGTGGGACTTTTTTTTGTGTCCGTTTGTATCAACTTCTAACGTCTCAATTTTGGTGTGTTTGACGCAAAAATCCTATACTATGAACTTCTGCCCTTTCAAGGCGTCGGTTGGTGGTTCGTTGTACCCAGGGCGTTGCCCCTGGGCTATGTACTGTTGGGCTTTCAGCCCCGTTGCTATACATGCAAAAACCACTCAACGCTTGGGCGTTGAGTGGTTAGAAGGTTAGAATGGGCCGTGACCCATGCATGAGGTGGTGCCGAGGGCGGTGAGCATTGCCGTGATGATGCTGGCCA
>CAVBXH010000088.1:0-8652 GCA_963599475.1 Acutalibacteraceae bacterium
TCTGTTTCTGTCAGGGTCCACGTTTTTCCGTCGAGGCTTGCCTGCCAATTAGAAGCAGAGAAATTCGCGATGAATGCTGGCAGAATGCTGTCGGTCTCTAATTTCACAATGAGCCATTTTCCGTTCCGATTAAAAGAAGCTCTTCCTGTAGCCTTCCATGTGCCAGGACGTGGTGTTTCCTTAGTCTGACAGCGCAGCCACGTCACCGTACTCATAGGATTAAAGCGTCCGGGGTAGCCTACATTGACGCAACGTTTCTCAGAAGTATCCTTGCAAAACTTCTGCTTGTAGGCAGCCAGCTGTCCTGGATACCAACGCCATGTGTCTCGCCATGTATTGTGCGATGCAGAGAGACTGCTTGTCCCTACTAATATAAATAATGATAACCCTAAAAGATATTTATTGTTCATTTGTCTTTAATGTTTGATATTTTAATCTAAAAAACAGCAGCCTTTATGGTAGACTATAGAACTGCCGTTCCGGATTGAAGTCGAGCTGCATCTGGTCGAGCACGATGCCGTCGTCAAGAGCCTTGATGGCGATGCGGTGCGTGCCGGGTTCGCCTACAGTCCATGGTGTAAATGTCACACTCTGGTTGCGCAGCACGTTCACCTTCCATGCCTCGTCACGCTCCACGGCATCCGTTTTGATGGATACCGTTTGCCAGGGTTGGCCGTCAACACTGACCGCGTAGCGCAAGTCGCCACCGCAGAGTGGATGGAGCGGAAGCATACCGACACGCAGGGTGGCCGAACCATCGCGCGCTGTCGTGAGACAGAACGTGTATTCCTCTCCCTTCTGCAACGGTTTGGCCTTCGCCGAATAGCCCAGTCCGAGCACACTGTCCATGGTCTTTCCATCGGCGGTATGTTCGATATTGACCGGGTAGAAATCCTCTGGCTGTGTCGTAACAGCCAGCACATATTTCCGTCCGTTCACCCTGAGGGCCACCTTCCCAGACTGGTCCTCAGCATCCGTAACCACTTCTATATTCAGTCGAGCCTCACTGGCCGCATACGTTTGTTCCATCGTGACACGCATCCAATCCGGTTGTTTAAGGACTTCTATCTGAGGCTTCGTGCCGTCCATCGTGAAGATTTCCATAAAGGTTTTGCGTCCAACCACAGAAACCTTCATCTTGCTGTGCATCAGCTGCGGCACGGTGTCATGTTCACACCACAGCATGACGGAGTGGTTGTCTCCGTTTACCTTCACCGCGTCCTTCCTCGGCAGGTCATTCTCACGGTTCCACGTGTTCAGCGCCAGAATCCGCTCCCATTTTCCACCGAGCAACCGTCCATAGTCTGCACAGGCTTTTTGCGTCTCCTTCGTGTACTGCTCCGAGAGTCGCGCATAGTCGTTGGCAGCAGGCAAGCCGTGACGGGCCTGCAGGTGGTTCTTCTTGGCGGCCAACCACTTGTTATTCATTCCCTTGGCCATTGCCACAGGCGTAAGAACCAATTCGACGTAGGCATCACGCAGTTGCATCGGCACCTTGACTTCAATCGCCCGCACCTGTGCCTCAAGCGCATCGTATGCCTTCATGCGCCGCAACACCTCATCACCATTTTCAAACGGATTGAATGCACAATCAGCTACAGGCACATTGCCTCTCGGATAGCCTGCTTCCTCCACACGGTTCCATCCCATGTGCTCCGGTTTACGCTCCACGGCCAGGCGATAGTACTCCCTCATGGCAGCGGCAACCTCCTTTCCGGTCTCCTCACCGAAGATGTCGCTATACCATCGGTCCATAATGTCGGGTATGTTGGTCGGATTGACGCTATTGACATCCCATGCCATGTTCAGGAAAAACTCCATGTCGAACTCACCGGGTTTGAGGTCGCCGACGTTGACAATCCATATTTTCCGCGCTTCAGCATCGTAGGCCCGGCGCATCTGGTGGTAGATCAGTGCGGGCGACTGTGTGCATATCGTGAGGTAGCCATTGGGGCGCCCCCAGTAGGAGATATGGTAATACACGCCTGCCCCACCCTTCCGTTTCCGCTCCGCGTCGTTGGAGAGTCGTGTGAGATAGCCGAAATTGTCGTTACACCACATTAGGGTCACGTCGTCAGGCACGCGCAGACCGTTGTTGTACAGTCCCAGCACCTCCTTGTAAGGTACAAACACCTGCGGCACCTGCGTCACATCGGCATGGACATACCTGCGCAGGAGGTCACGCTGGTCTGCAAAGGCTCGTTCCACAATGGCTATTTTCCCCTCGGTAGTGGAGGCACCCTGCATGGGCAGGTCGTGCAGACCGCGCATACCTACCGTGTAGATATTCTCACCGTCGGCCACATCCTTGACACGATCTTCCCAATAGCTGAGTATCTTGTCATGGTTGTCTACATAGTTCAGCGGTCCCATCGTTTTCTCGTTCCATTCCAGGGCGGCTCGCATCATCGGTTCACAATGACTCGTGGCCATCACAATGCCATACCGCTGCGCCATCTCCTTGTTGCCCGGGACAGTAAAGAAAGGTGTGGAACACGGGTGCATCGCCGGCCAGATGCAGTTGGCGCGCAGACGCAGCAGGAGTTGAAAAACCTTTTCGTAAGTCTTGGGGCCTACCGTATAGTGGTGTGCCTCATCCTTCTCATAGGTGAGCTTGCTCCATTTGGCAAAGTTCTCCTCATCGTTGAGGAAGATGCCGCGATACTCCACCGAAGCCCCCTGCAGGGTGGTGAAGCCATCGTCTATCGTGAGGCGATCTTTCCGCGTCGGCACTACGTCGCCCCACCAGATCCAGGGGTTCACCCCGGCCTTTTTAGACAGTTCCAGCAGACCGTAGGCCGCACCGCGTCCGTTCGCCCCTACCACAACAATCTGTCCGTCACGTACGGCTATATAGAATCCATCGGTCTTCTGTTGCAGCGTAGCCACGGGAATACCTTGCTGGCTTAAGGCTTCCCGTACTGCTTCCGAAGCCTTATCCAGTTCCACCACCCGTATGGTGGCTTCTTGCTCCGTTCCTGCCATGACGGCCTTCAAGCCTGTCACGGCCTTCATGTCGTCGGCAAACATCCCTGCCGCTGCCTGCACCACAGGGGCTACGTCCTTCTCTATGTGATAACTCACGGCATGTGTCCCGTCAAACCAAACAAAATCCTTGGCGGTTGCCGGAACTATGGACAAAGACAAGAAGATCCATACCACGATCTTCCCTTTCAATTGTGCTTTCATTGGCGTTTTCTTTTTGGGAAAACGAGCAGTACCTCTCCCTGCGAAAGATACTGCTCGCATCCATTACTAATCAAAATTGTCATTTTAGTATCCAGGATTCTGCTGAGCCTGCTTCTCCTCCACCGTCAGGTTATGTCCATCCTTCTGAATGGCATCCAAATAGGTCTGAGGAATGGGTCTGAGACAATGATGGTCGTCAATATTGGTAGCCGCACCGGTATTGAAAGCCTTGGCACGCTGCACCAACGTCTTCGTACGTGACAAGTCTGCCCATCGGTGCAACTCACCGCACAGTTCCCTGCTCCGCTCGTTCAATACGAAGGCCAGCATACGGTCATAGTCGCTGCTGAGACCCAGTTTCCGAATGACATATTCATCTCCATCCGGCAATGCATGTATATCCGTCACCGTCAAGTTCGTGGCCGCTGTTGTCGGGGCGATGCCGTTCGACTCGTAATAAGAGTTTTCCGGCATATAGGAATTGAGATCTGGGTCTTGATTCAATTCTGAGCTGGCCCAGGCCTGCCCACCGTCGACATACGCTGCACGGTCTTCACCCTCTTGATAGGCTGCGCGCTGGCGGACAGCATTGATGTAGGTGAGCGCTTCCTGATAATTGCCCAGACGCACCTCAGCTTCGGCCACAATCAGATAGGTCTCGGCAGACCGGGCATAAATCAAGTCGCGATTGCCCTTCACGTCATTAACACTTTCACGGGACGCATCCATATACTTGCTCAGCGAGGGGAAACGCACATCCTCATACAATGCACCGTCCTCAGTCCTTCCCGCAGGATAGGCCACATAGCAGTGAGCAACGGTCTTTCCAGTCTTCTCGTCGACGACCTCGTCGGTCAGCTCTCTTTGGGCGTAACGCGTATCGCCTGGCTGATTAATGACATACATGACACCGATGTCACCGTTGGTATGATAGTCGCCTGACGCATTGTTCATGCGGCTTTTGGTTCGGAAGGACTTCCAGAAACGAGAATCGTTCACCATATCGTAGATGCGATAGACGAAATACGAAGTATGCAGACGGCTGTAGGGACGGCATCCCGTCAGGTCGCGCTTCATGAATGAAAGGTCATCGTAGCGCGAAACAAAATAGATGTTCAAATAGTTGCTGCGCGCATAAGCCTTGTTGTTGGTGAATTGTCCGGCAAGGATAATCTCATCCAGCTGTTCGTTGGCACCGTCTGGCTCCTTGAAGTCCCACAGTTCCACGAAATTGGAAGCCAGCGGATGATGGCTGATGACCTCTTTTCCCAGACGCACAGCCTCCTGCAGTTCGTTCTGTTTGACAGAAGCGTTCCAAGAGTCATTGATTTCGCTGCAGCGCAGGAGATAGGTCTTGGCCAGATAATGGGCTGCTGCATCTTTGGTAATCTTGCCCGTAGCACCCGTAGCCGGCAAGAGGTCGTAGGCCTGCTTTAGGTCGCTGACCACCTGGTCCAACACTTCCTGAGCCGACGCACGTGTGTATTCACGCTCCACACTGGTACTTGGCATCAGTTTCAAGGGGACTCCGCCATATTGGCTGACCAGACGGAAGTAATTGAATGCCCGACAGAAATAGGCTTCTCCCAGATGAACCTTGGTATCGTCTTTCGTTGTCTTCATCTGTTCCACCCTGTCAATCAGCAGATTGGCGTAGCCAATACCCTTGTACATCACGTTCCACAGATCATCTGCCTGTGGGCAATTGCCGTTTGGCCGTATGACTACAGACCCGAGGCCAGAGTCATAGTTGTTGAAACATCCGCTGGAACCGTCTCCTCCTATCTGGAACTCATCTGTCCCATAGTTGTTGAAACAGTACACCCACTCTCCGTTGCATACCGCCAACGTCTGGTAATAGACCGTTGTTGCCAAAGACTCGATGCCCTCCTCGGTGTTGTAATAATCCATGTTCCGCTGGGTCGTCAGTTCCTCGTTCAGGAAATCGCTGCACGATGCAAGCATGCAAGCCGACAGCAGACCGCCCAAAATTACATTTATCTTTTTCATATCGTTTTCTTTCGTTTTAGCTATTCATAATTATTAGAATGTAATGTCAACTCCGACCGTATAGCCCCTGTTCCATGTAGAGCGCTGGACATCCATATCCAGGAAGTCGATTTGCGAGTAGAGCATACCTGGATTGACAATCTGCCCATATACTTTCAGGTTGTTGATGCCCAACTTACCGACTAACGATTTCGGGAACACATAGCCCAGAGAGATGTTGCGCACCTTGATGAATGAAGCCTTGCGGTAGTCCACGCACTCATAGTAGGCATCGCCTGTGGCTGTTGTATATATGGGTTTCTGATATTCAGAATTGGTATTGTTTTCGTTGTAGTAGTTGATGCGACGCTGGCTGAAACGTCCCGTCTCTGACTCGCCTCCGCAGGCATGCCAGAAGCCCAGACGGCCAAACATGAACACGGAGAGTTCAAGTCCTTTGTAGCTGAACGTGTTCGTTAGCCCCACCGTCCAGCGAGGACGGGTGTTTCCGATGACGACACGGTCGTTGTTGGCATCAATCTTGTAGTCGCCGTTTTGGTCTACCGGACGCACATTACCGACCTCGAATTTATTGCCATTCGCATTGAACTTGGCCATTTCCTCAGCATCTTCTGCC
Organism: Acutalibacteraceae bacterium; assembly: GCA_963599475.1. Lineage (GTDB taxonomy): Bacteria > Bacteroidota > Bacteroidia > Bacteroidales > Bacteroidaceae > Prevotella. Next base: position 5,816 of record CAVBXH010000088.1, read on the forward strand.
TTCCAGATGCCGCCATACTGATAACCGTAGATGACACCTATAGACTCTCCAATGAACCATTTGTTGTTGATATCATCCTCTTTACCGTTGGCCAACGATACAATCTCGTCATTGTTATAGGAAGCGGTAAGATCCGAAGTCCATTTAAAGTCCTTTCCGTTGATGTTAACCGTGTTCAAGGTGAGGTCAACACCCTGTCCCTTCGTCTCACCGATATTGGCGTAAGTATTGGTATATCCCGTAACTGTTGGGATGGTCATCAGCATCAGCAGATCCGTGGTTTTCGACTTGTAAATATCAATGACACCCGAGATGCGCCCTTTCAATAGAGAGAAGTCGACGCCCAGATTGTACTGCAAGGTTCGTTCCCATCCCAGATCTTGATTGGCCATTGTCGTCGACGGGGCGGTTCCGGCTATCAGGTTACTCCCAGACGGATAGTAATAGGACCCCACTGCGCCTTTGGTGACATAGGCACTCACGGCAGCATTACCAGTGACACCTACGCCCAAGCGCAGTTTCAGTTGTGTGACCACATCGGAGATGCTGGCCATAAAGTCTTCCTGGTCTATGCGCCAACCGAGCGCAGCACTGGGGAAGAATGACCACTTGCATCCCTCTGCCAACTGCGAGGCACCATCCCAACGTCCACTGGCCGTCAACAGATATTTTTCCGAAAAATTGTAGTTCAGGCGAGCCATATATGAGATCAGCTGTTGTTCCGTCAAGTTGGAGCTCCATGAATTCAGTGCGGAAATATTGCTGTTGGTCAGTGCATTCCATTTCTGACTGCTGAAGGGAATATTGGTGGCCGACATGCTCATTCCTTCTGTCTTGTATTTCGTCATGCTCTGCAACAGGGTCACGCCGAAAGCGTGCCGCCCGATGCTCTTGTTGTAATACAGCAGGTTGTCCAGCGTATAGGACAGGTTCTGCGAACGCTTGAGTGAGGCATAGCTGGAACCGAGTCGCGTGACAGACTGTGCATCCAGGTATACGCCCTGCCGATAATTCGAGAAGTCGGGACCGAAATTGATACGGTAGCGGAGACCGTCCAACGGCTCAATCAGTTTTCCGAAATCAATCTGTGCATGGAAGCTGCCAAACGTGCGAAGCGTTGTCCGCTGGTCCTGGGAATAGTTCCATTCACCGGCAATGTTCAGCACGCCAGAGTCACCGCCGGGTTGTTCAATCCGGTTGCCCTCGTCGTCGTAGGGTACGGCATAAGGGAACTGGCTTCGTGCGGAATAATAGTAGTCGCTGTGTGTGGCATTGAGATTTGCGCCAGTACTTGACATACCATATTCCTGAACGCCGTACATGGCAGTCAGATTTCCGCCCAGCGAGAACCATTTCAAGGGCGTGGCATCAAAGGATGCCTTGGCCGTATATCGTGTATAGCCTTGTCCGCGGATGGTTCCTTTGTTGTTGAGGTAGCCGAAAGAGAAATAGCCGTTCATCTTCTCCGTACCGCCACTGCCGCTCAGTGTGTGCTGATGGGTGATGCCCGTCTGCTTGACCATGCCTATCCAGTCTGTCGTCTCCACCTTAGAGCCGTCCCACGTTCCACTGGCCCAACCTTTCTCGATATTGGCCCAAGCATAGGGGTCAACGGTGCCGTTGAATATTTTATAGTCGTTTTCCTTCGTCGGCTGGTCTGCACGCGGATATAGCGACGGGTTGGCATAATAGTATGACCAGCGGCGGAAGTCGATGTACTCTTCTGCATTCATCATCTCTATCTCGTCCTGTAGGGTCTCTGCCGTGACGGAACCCGAATAGCTCAGGCTCAGCTTGCCCTGCTTGCCCTGCTTGGTGGTGATAATCACTACACCGTTGGCACCGCGCGAACCATAGATGGCCGTGGCCGATGCATCCTTCAGGATGTCAATGGACTCGATGTCGCTCGGGTTCAGATAGTCGATACTGCCGCTCATCAAGGGGATGTTGTCCACCACGTACAGCGGAGAATTGGATGCCGTCAGAGAACGCACACCGCGAATATTGATGGAGCCGAGGGTTCCTGGACGCTCATTGGAAGTGATGTCTACACCGGCAGCCTTGCCCTGCATGGCCTCCAACGCGTTTGTCACAGGACGCGACTTGAGTTCCTTGTCACCAATACGTAAGGTGGCACCCGTCACGTCACTCTTTTTCTGGACACCGTAGCCGACAACAACCACCTCGTCCATCATCTGTGCATCCTCCTGCAAAACCACCGTGACACGGTTGCGCCCGTTGACTGCAATCTCCTGCGTCACATATCCTATGTAGGAGATGGTCAGTGTCGCATTCTTCTTGACATTAGGGATTACAAAGTTTCCGTCAAGGTCGGTCACCGTACCTGTCGTTGTCCCTTTCACAACCACACTGGCACCGATAACGGGTTGCCCTGACACATCACTCACATTTCCGGACACCTTTTCCTGCGCCATCGCCATCGGGGAGAAAGCGACGAGAAGCATCAGAAAGAGTACGCGCTGCCACATCGTGAAGCAGCCTGTCCACACATTTTTTGTTTTACTGGTTTTCTTCATTGTTTTAAGAAATTCACATTAGGTTTTCTGGCTGCAAAGTTACACGTTTTATACCGATTCCATCGCCCCAAAATCAAGCAAAGAGCGGCACAAAATCTGTCATGACTGTTTTTCGGGTCATCAGCGCTGCGAAATGAAAGATTTGGGGGCAAAAGGACTGAGATGTGTTTTTAGTTCCTATCCACCTCGCTTCCGGCCCTCCGCAGACGCCCGTTTCGGGTTCCCATATCAGACCATAAAAAGTCGCTATACCAACTATAAATGAGTTACTATACTAACTCGAAATGAGTTGCTATACTA
>CAVBXH010000089.1:0-8105 GCA_963599475.1 Acutalibacteraceae bacterium
GGAGACCTTACGAAAGAAGAGGCTCTCAAACGTCTGTTGTTTGAAAAGCCCAACGACCAGATGTGCTTCCGTACACAAGAAATCATGGACCAATGTTTGACTTTTAAAAACAGCATTTCACTATGACCGCACACGATGAGGGCTACTACGCTATCCTTGATGCCAAATATGCGCGCATCATCAAAGCCATCAGCCAATTGCACCACATCTCTTTGGCCGAGGCTATGGAAATATTCTACAATTCCGATCTTCTACAGTTGATGAATGACGGTGTTGCCGACCTGCACTGTCGTAGCGACCTGTATTTGGCGGAAGAAGTGTGGAACGAACAAAACAATCTAAAACAGAATCAAAATGGAATTTAGCACAGGTACACTCGTTGAGTTTCGTGGCCGTCCGTGGGTGGTGCAGCAGTCTGCCAGCCACGACCTCATGATGCTCAAACCGCTTGGCGGCACCGATGCCGAGGCCATCGGTCTCTATCTGCCGCTCTATGGCGACGAGTTGTCGCTTCAATCATACAATTTCCGCCGTCCCTCGGCTGCCGACCTCGAACGTGGCAGTTACCGTTCGGCATCACGCATACTCTACAATGCTTGCCGCTTGTCGTTCCGCGACATTGCCGGACCGTTCCAGTGTCTGGGTCGCCTCTCTTTTGAGCCGCGCCCTTACCAGATGGTGCCGCTTATTCTGGCATTGAAGCAGGAGCAGATACGTTTGCTCATCTCCGACGACGTGGGTATCGGCAAGACGCTTGAGTCGCTCCTCATTGCCAAGGAATTGCTCGACCGCCACGAGATACAGCGTTTCGCCGTGGTCTGCCTGCCTCACCTCTGCGAGCAGTGGCAGAAAGAGATAAAGGACAAGTTCGGTCTCGATGCCGAGATTGTCCGTTCCTCCACGGTCAGCCGTCTGGAGAAGAAGCTCCGTCCCGACCAGAACATTTTTCGCGACATACCTTTCCAAGTCATCTCCATCGACTTCATCAAGCAGGACAGCCGCCGAAGAGTGTTCCTCGAACATTGCCCCGACTTCATCATCGTCGACGAGGCACACACCTGCGCCAAGCCTGCTGGTGCCAACAAGTATCAACAACAACGCTACCGCTTGCTCAAAGAGATTTCCGAGAAGAAAAGCCAACAACTGGTGCTACTCACGGCCACACCACACAGCGGCCAGACCGAAGAGTTTCAGTCGCTCATCGGCTTGTTGCGTCCCGAGTTTGAGCGCTACGATTTGAAGACGGTTGACCAGCGCAAGAATCTCTCCCACTACTTCGTACAGCGCCGCCGTACCGACATCAAGCATTATCTGGCTGGCGAGGTGGTGTTTCCCGAGCGTGTGCGCATCGACAACGACGACTACATCTGCACCCCTGCCTATTCATCGCTGCTCAACCGCCTTATCGCCTATGTGAAGAGCGGCGTAGAGCGTGTGCGCACTGCCGACAAACGCAAGCAACGTTACATCTATTGGGACTTGCTCGCCCTGATGCGTGGTGTGATGTCGAGTCCCGATGCCGGCATCAGTATGCTACAAAATAAGATTGACAAGACGGCTGACACCTCTGCCGTCAATACCGACGACACGACCGACAGCGTATTTAAGTTCAACGACCCGCTGAAAGACCGTCTCGACGGCGACGACGTGGTGCCCGAAGCCTTGGAGACCATCGCCGACGGCGACAAGGCGCAGTTCCAGGAGTTTATCCGCGACCTGCAGGACATCAAGACTTTCGACAACGACGAAAAGGTGCGCCAGGCCCTCTCCATTGTCAAGGTGGCACTGGGCGAGCAGATGAACCCTATCGTGTTCTGCCAGTACATCCAGACGGCGGAATATGTAGGCGCATATATCTCCGAGCGTTTGGCCAAAGACAAGAAAATGAAGAACGTAAAGGTGGAGACCGTCACCAGCCGTCTCTCCGACGAGGAGCGCAAGATGAAGATTGACGAACTGGCACGTTCCGAGCGTCATGTGCTCGTCTGCACCGACTGTCTCTCCGAGGGTGTCAACCTGCAGCAGGGCTTCGAGGCCATCGTCCACTACGACCTGCCGTGGAACCCCAACCGCATGGAGCAGCGCAACGGCCGTATCGACCGCTTCGGACAGACGGCTCCGCAGGTGCTCATCTCCACCATCCACGCCAAGAACAACCCCGTGGACGACATCGTGCTCAACGTACTCTACAAGAAGCAGGACGAGATACGCAAGCAACTGGGTGTCTACCTGCCCATTGCCGACAACGATGCCACGCTCATGGAGACCATCATGGAACGCTTCATCAATGCGAAGACCAATACCCGTGTGGACAGCAACCAGCCTACGCTCTTTGATGATGACGAGGATTGGCAACAACAACTGGAGGAACAGCGGAAACTGGAGATTGAGAAGTTGAAGGAAAACGAGAAAATCTCGCACACCTACTTTGCCCACAACAACAAGCAGATGGACCCTACGCGCCTCACCGCCACACTCGAAGAGGCACGCTCGGTCATCGGCGGCGTGGACGACACTTGCCAGTTTGTTGTCGACCTGCTCCGGCACATCGGGGTCAGCGTCAATGCCGACGAGACTCCGCTCTCCTTCTCGTTCAACATCTTGGAACTTCCCGCACGTCTTCACCACTACTTCCGCTCCGTGGCCTCTGCCAAAGGTGTGGTGCGCATATCCTTTGCGTCGCCCACACCGAAGCACTACATGTACATAGGCCGCAACCACACTTTCGTGGAAGACCTTAGCCGCAGCGTAGTCAACGACACGGTGAACGGGGGCGAACTGGCCGCTTGCCGTGCCATGGTGACACAGACGGCTGCCGTGGAGCGGCGCACCACCATCCTGATGATGCGTGTGCGCTCCGTCATTCGCGATAAGCGACAGACCGACCGCGAACTCGTGGGCGAGGAAATGATTTTCGTGGGCTATCGCGGCAAGATAGAGGCGCACGACTTCCTCTCGCAGGACGAGGCACGCCGCCTCTTCCTCGATGCCGAGGCTTCGGGCAACACCGATCTCACCTCCCAGAAGATGCTTCTACAGACTGCCATCAGTTGGATAGACAATGAGGACTCTCTGCGCCAGCACACCGACGAGATAGCCTTGGAGCGTGCCGCCCACCTCGTGGACGCTTTCTCCAAGTACCGCACCTATGTGGCGGCAAGCGAGTATCAGGTGGTAGAGCCGGTGCTGCCCATGGATGTCATCGCCGCCTATCTCTTCATTCCTAAAAAGTAACTTACCTTATGGACTATACAAGCATTCATATATACGGCCATCTGCTCTCCGACGAGATTCTGCGCTCCATAGAGCAGGACACCACCTTGCTGGGCAACCGCGACCTGGACTTCTCCATCGATATGCCCACGTCGTCGGCCATCGACTATGCATGGAGCGCACTGCGCAACGACTGGCGCTTCTACAACGAGCGGTCCACCGTCAACGATGCCTACGGCACACGCCGCTCGCGCGACCTTATGGAGCGTCTCTTCCTGAGCCTCGGCTACCGGCTGGAGCGTCAGCAGGGCAACGTGGAGGCCGGGGGCAACGCCTTCGACATCAGTTATCTCTGCCCCGAACTGGGCAATCTGCCCCTCATCGTCATTGGCGACCGCATCGTCGACGAGCAGGGCATCGAGACACTCGACCGCTGCTCGCTCGACTACCGTGCCAAGGGCTCGCGCCGCAAGAAGTCGGCGCATGCCACCATGCTCGAGTATCTCAATGCCACGGAGTGTGTCTACGGCATCGTGAGCAACGGCCAGACCCTGCGCCTGTTGCGCAACTCGGGACAGCTCGTCAAGCTCACCTACATAGAGTTTGACCTGCGCCGCATGCTCGACGAGGACAAGTACACGGAGTTCTGCCTGATGTACCGCTTGCTCCATGCCTCGCGCTTCCGCCAGAGCGGCGACGAGCAGACGGTCATGGAGCGGTGGTTCAACATGAGCATAGAGAGCGGCAACCGCATACGTGCCGGACTCTCGCGTGCCGTGCAGACCACCATGGAGACCATCGGCCAGGCTGCCGTGCGCGGCGAGGGCGAGGGCAACGAGGCGCTGCGACAGGCCATTCTCACGGGGACGGTCACTGCCGACGTGCTCAACAAGGAGCTCATCCACTTCATCTACCGTCTGCTCTTCCTCTTTATCATCGAAGACCGCAACTTGGTCTACGAGATACCCGACAGCCCCGACGCTCCCGACTACCGTAGGCTCGTAGAGTGGCAGGAGGTTTACAAGCGTCACTATGCCGCCTCGCGCCTGCGCCACCTCTCCGAACTGGCCTATCTGCGCCAGCGTGAGTACTGCGACCTGTGGCAGGGGCTGACCGACACGTTCCGCCTCTTTGAGCCGGGCGACTTCGGTGCGCGCCTGGGCATCAAGCCGCTGGGCGGTGTGCTCTTCGGTGCCGATACGCTCCACTGGCTGAAGCAGTGCCGCATCTGCAATGCCGACCTGCTGCGTGCCTTCGCCGCACTCAACGAGTTTACCGACGAGAGCGGAGCAAGGGTGAAGATCAACTACTCGGCACTCGACGTTGAGGAGTTTGGCTCCGTCTACGAGGGCATACTTGAGATGCGCCCCTTCTTGCAGCAGGGCATTAGCCCCGAGGAGTGGCAGTTTGGGTTCGTGGGCGGACTCGACCGCCAAAGCACCTCGTCGTATTACACCCGTCCCGACCTCGTGCAGAACCTTATCCGCACCACCCTCGAACCGGTCATCAAGCAGAAGATAGACCAAGCCGCCACCACGGAGGAGAAGGTCAAGGCGTTGCTTCAGATGAAGGTGTGCGATGCCGCCAGCGGTTCGGGCCACATCGTGCTGGCCATGGCGCGCACCATAGCGTGGTATGTATGCACGCTGCGCACGGGTGAGGACAACCCCGCCTCGCTCGACTATCGCCAGGCACTGCGCGAGGTCATCTCGCGTTGCGTCTATGCCGTAGACTACAACCCCGATGCCGTGGAGCTGTGCAAGGTGGTGCTCTGGATTGAGGGCTACTGTGCCGGCAAACCGCTCTCGTTCCTCGACCACCACATACGCTGCGGCAACTCGGTGGTGGGTGTCAGCGACCTCGACACGCTGCTCGACGGCGTACCCAAGGAGGCTTTCCATGCCAAGGACGACAACAAGGAGGTGAAGAAACATATCATCGACCTCAACAAGCAAGCACTGGCTGATGTCAGCACCGTGCGTAGCGGTCAGACGCAAGGCTTGTCTATAACACTCTTTACGCAAGACTTCACCATACAAAGCATAGACAGCGAACAGGTGGGACTGGCCAACCATGTGCGCGAAATCTCCGCACTGCCCGAAAACACGCTTTTGGAGCAACTTACCAAGCAACGCCGATGGGAAGAACTCATGGAGACACCGCGCGTGGAATGGTTGCGCCGCGCTTGCGACATCTACACCTATTCCTACTATAAACAGTTTACCGCTGAAGACTTCAAAAGCCAACAGGACGAAGAAGGCAACTTCCTTGCTTTCTCCGTGCCCTATACGCGTACCGTCTATCAGGCTTTGCAGGAGATAAAGTATCTCGACGACGAGGACAATGCGCCTTCTGCTCAGCGTATCTCGGAGAAACTATGCCATGAGGCTGCCCAAGCAGCCCATGCCAATCGCTTCTTCCATTGGGCGGTGGAATTTCCCGAAGTGTTTGCCTACGACGGTGGCTTCGACGTAATGTGTGGCAATCCGCCTTGGGACAAACTGCAGATGGAGGAAGAGAAATGGTTTGCAGGAAAAGACAATGACATCGTGAATGCTGCCAATCAGTCGGCACGAAAGAAGAAAATCGAAGCACTGCGTACTTCCGACCCTCAACTCTTCGATGAGTTCCAAACGGCCTGCGATGCCATTGCAAGCCAAAGCAACTTTGTGAAAAACTCGGGGCGTTTTCCTCTCACCGCTGTGGGCAAACTCGAGTTGTCATCATTGTTTGCCGAGCTGTGCCTCTCATTCTCCAAAGAGGCATGGGGACTGGTGTTGCCCACGGGTATCGCTGTGAACGACAGCAACAAGTATTTCTTCTCGAAACTCATCGACGAGAATCGTCTCATCTCGCTCTACGACTTTGAGAACCGAGAGGCTTTGTTTGACATCCACCGTATGTTCAAGTTCTGTCTTCTTACCGCTGGTAAACCACAGGCAGAGCCACGCACCGTGAGTGGCGGATTCTACCTGACACGCCTCGACCATCTGCTCGACCCACGGCGCATCTACACTTTGCAGACGAGCGACTTTGCACGCCTCAACCCCAACACCAAGACGTGCCCTGTGTTCCGCACCAGCCGCGATGCCCAGCTCACTGCCAAGATTTACCGCCATTCCACCATTCTGCTGAATGAGACGACGGGCGATAACCCGTGGAACGTGCGGTTTGGAAGCATGTTCAATATGTCTACGGATTCTTATCTTTTCCGCACCTATGCGCAGCTCACTGGGCTGGGAGCGACCTTGGATGGCAACACGTTCACAACCACAGACGGTGAAACCTACGTGCCGCTCTATGAGGGCAAGATGATTTGGCACTATAACCATCACTTCGGTACCTGGCCTACCGACGGCGAACGTCCCAACTCCATCGACATGCCCCCCGTCGAAGAACTGACCAATCCCGACAGCCACATTATGCCTTGGTATTGGGTGCCGCAGTCGGCTGTGAACGACAGACTGGTGAAATATGACAAGAAAGGAAATGTCGTGTGGGAATGGAAGCATAAATGGCTTATTGGATTCAGAGATGTAACCAACGCAACAAACGAAAGAACTTTCGTTTGTTCACCTATTCCCAACGCCGTTGGCGTTGGGAATAGTGCCACGCTCCTCTACGCGGAGCGTGGCACTATGCCCGTGGCTTCGCTTTGCGCAATGATGTCTTCCTTAATTTTCGACTATATTACTAAGCAAAAAATAGGAGGAAGTCATGCAAGTATTAGCTTTGTCAAGCAATTCCCCGTCCTTACCCCCGCCCAAATCCCCACCGCCACACAGTGGCAAATCGTGAATCGCGTAGCCGAGCTATGCTACTTCAACCACGACATGGACGGATGGGCTGCGGAGCTATGGGACGAAATGGATGAGGAGCAGCGAAGCGAACTGCCGCAGATAGGCGCGCAACAGCCATGGACCTTCGACCCCGACCGCCGCGCCTTGGTGCAAGCCGAGCTTGATGCCATCTTCGCCTACCTCTACGGCCTCACCACCGAAGACCTGCGCTACATCCTCGACCCCGAGGACGTGTGCGGCAAGGGCTGCATCAACGAGACCTTCCGTGTGCTCCGCGACAACGAGATGCGCCAACTCGGCGAATACCGCACCAAGCGCCTCGTGCTCGAAGCATGGCACAAATTTGGATACGACAACTGATTTAACAAAGGAGCACAGGAACATAAAAAAAATATTCAGCAACATGGATGTCAACCAAAAATATACTACACTACTGAAAGAGCAGATAGCAACGGTCAAGAAAGAATGCAGGTATTTGGAATTCAAGTCCAATTATCAGGATGCCGACAAGCTGGGAAGATACGTTTCAGCCTTGTCCAACGGTGCATGCCTCGACCACAAGGATTTTGCCTACCTCTATTTCGGGGTGGACGATGAGACGCTCGAAGTAAAAGGTACTACATTTGACGCTTCGGGAATGAAAGCGTTTGGCAATGAGGCGTTGGAACTGTACCTGCGCCGCATGGTGATGCCCAAGGTAAACTTCTGCATTGAAGAATTCATGTATGAGGGGCGCATCAGGGTTGTAGTATTCAAAATACCCGCAGCCGTAAACGAACCTACCACCTACAAGCAGAAGCCCTACGTGCGAGTGAACAGTCATGTGACGGAGTTGACACCTTACATAGACTGGATGCGGCAGATCTATACGTCGCAAATAGACTGGTCGGCACAAATCGTGGAGGATGCCACCATAGACGACCTCGAACCAGAGGCTATACGATTGGCAAGAGCCGGCTATAAGCTACGCTATCCAGACTTTGCCGAGGCTATGGAGACATGGAATGACGCAACATTCCTTGATAAAGCCCACTTGACACAGGATGGGCAGATTACCCGTACGGCACTCTTGCTGGTGGGAAAGCCCGAGAA
>CAVBXH010000090.1:0-7876 GCA_963599475.1 Acutalibacteraceae bacterium
GTATTTAAAAGAAGATTTAGAGAAAATGGAAATCTCCAAACTTATGGAGATTGCCCATGACATTGGCGTAAAAGTGTCATCCAACGATTCACAGGAAAATGTAATCTATGCCATTCTTGACAAACATGCCATAGATTCTGCAGCGGAATCGGTGGCCAACGCTAATACCAAGCGCAAGCGCACACGCATAGCTGGCAAGGATAAGGACAAGGTGTATACCGTCAGTGGAAAGGACGGAGAGAACCTGGACGCAAAGCCTGCCAAGCGGGAGAAGAAGCCTTCACTGGACAAGTTGCTGGCCTCGGCCGCACAACAGCAGCAGGAGGCGACTCCACAGCCGGAGGGAAATGCGGCCGCACAGCAAGTGCAGACCGAGTTGTTTCCTGCAGAAGAAATGGTTTCGGCTGACGCACAGGAAAAGCCCGCCCCCAAGAAGCGCGGCCGCAAGTCAAAGAAGGAACTGGAGGCTCTGGCGCAGCAGAAGGCTGCCGAGGAGGCTGCCGCACAGCTCCAAGAGCAGAATGCATTGTACGAGAGTGACGTACAGAGCGCAACAGACACGGATAATACGGCAGTGGAAGACGTGCAGCAGACCGCCTGGCAACCCGAAACTGACGGGAATCCACAGGACAGTGAGGACGAGCCCTTTGACAAACAGGCGGTGGAGGACGGCGTATGGGCGGACGACCCTGCGGACGGTACCGACTTCATTGCCGTGGTGGACTTGCCTATCGAGGATCAGGAAGCCCTGCCTTCGCTTGACATCTTCGACAGACCTATTAACAACAATACACCCGTCGCTAACGGCTATACTCCAGCGCCACAGGCGGTGCAGCAGGCTTCGCACGAGAAATATAATTTCGACGGGCTCATCGACGGCAACGGTGTGCTGGAGGTGTTGCAGGACGGCTATGGATTCCTGCGCTCCAGCGACTACAACTACCTCTCGTCGCCCGACGACATCTATGTCAGTCCGCAACAGGTAAAAAACTTCAGTCTGAAGACGGGCGACGTGGTGGAATGCACGGTAAGAACTCCGCGCGACAACGAGAAATACTTCGCGCTGAGCGAGGTGAAACGCATCAACGGACGCAACCCGCAGGAAGTGCGGGACCGCGTGAGTTTCGAACACCTTACGCCACTCTTTCCCGAAGAGAAATTCAACCTCTGCGGCAACCGCGCGACAACCAATCCCAGCGTACGCATCGTAGACCTGTTCTCGCCCATCGGCAAGGGACAGCGCGCACTGATTGTGGCGCAACCCAAGACGGGTAAGACCGTGCTGATGAAGGACATTGCCAATGCCATTGCTGCCAACCACCCCGAGGCGTACATCATGATGTTGCTCATTGACGAACGCCCGGAGGAAGTGACGGATATGAGCCGCACGGTCAACGCCGAGGTGATCGCCTCGACCTTCGACGAGCCGGCCGACCGTCATGTGAAAATTGCCGGCATCGTGCTGGAGAAGGCCAAAAGAATGGTGGAATGTGGACACGATGTGGTCATTTTCCTTGATTCCATCACCCGTTTGGCACGCGCATACAATACGGTGAGTCCTGCCTCCGGCAAGGTGCTCACCGGTGGTGTGGATGCCAACGCACTGCAGAAGCCCAAACGGTTCTTCGGTGCAGCACGCAACATCGAGAACGGTGGGTCGCTGACCATCATCGCCACGGCATTGACCGACACGGGTTCCAAGATGGACGAGGTGATTTTTGAGGAATTCAAGGGTACGGGCAACTCCGAGCTTCAGCTGGATCGCGCCTTGGCCAACAAGCGCATCTTCCCCGCTGTCAACCTCGTACTGTCCTCCACACGCCGTGATGACCTGCTTCAAGACCCGACCACGCTACAGCGGATGTGGATTGTGCGCAACTTCATTGCCGACATGAATCCGTTGGAGGCCATGAACACCGTGCGCGACCGCATCGTGCAGACCGCGGACAATGAAGAGTTCCTGAACACTATGAACGGATAAATATAACGTCAATCATTCCAACAATATACGACAATGCAAAGAGACAACACGATTTTTGAGCTCATCGAGAAAGAGCACCAGCGTCAGCTCAAGGGCATCGAACTGATTGCGTCAGAGAACTTCGTCAGCGAACAGGTGATGGAGGCCATGGGCAGTTACCTCACCAATAAATATGCAGAGGGCTACCCCGGCCACCGCTACTACGGCGGATGTCAGGTGGTGGACGAAGTGGAGCAGATTGCCATTGACCGCGTTTGCAAACTCTTCGGGGCAGAATATGCCAACGTGCAGCCGCACTCTGGAGCGCAGGCCAATGCCGCCGTGCTCCTGGCCGTGATGAAGCCTGGCGACACCTTCATGGGACTGAACCTGGCCCATGGCGGACACCTCTCCCACGGCTCACTGGTCAACACCAGCGGCATTCTCTACAAGCCTGTGGGGTATAACCTCGACGAGAAGACCGGACGCGTGGACTATGACGAGATGGAAAGGCTGGCCGTGGAGCACAAGCCCAAGCTCATCATCGGTGGAGGATCTGCATACAGTCGCGAATGGGATTACCGCCGGATGCGCGAGATTGCAGACAAGGTCGGTGCATTGCTCATGATAGATATGGCACACCCCGCAGGACTTATCGCGGCCGGACTGCTGGAAAACCCAGTGAAATGGGCGCATATCGTCACCTCGACCACCCATAAGACGCTACGCGGTCCGCGTGGCGGCATCATCCTCATGGGCAAGGATTTCGAGAACCCCTGGGGACTCAAGACCCCGAAGGGTGCAACGAAGATGATGTCTCAGTTGCTGAACTCTGCCGTGTTCCCCGGACAACAGGGCGGACCGCTGGAGCACGTCATTGCCGCCAAGGCCGTGGCATTCGGCGAGGCACTCCAACCCGAGTTCAAGGAATGGGCCAAGCAGGTGCAGAAGAATGCCAAGGTGCTGGCCGAAGAACTGGTTAAGCGCGGCTTTACCATCGTTAGCGGTGGTACGGACAACCATTCCATGCTCGTTGACCTGCGCTCCAAATACCCAGAACTGACGGGAAAGGTGGCAGAGAATGCCCTCGTGGCTGCCGACATCACCGTCAACAAGAACATGGTGCCGTTTGACAGCCGTTCTGCCTTCCAGACCTCGGGCATACGTCTCGGCACGCCTGCCATCACGACACGCGGTGCGAAGGAAGACCTAATGGTGGAGATTGCAGCCTATATTGAGGAGGTGCTCAACGATCCAGAAAACCAGGAGGTGATCGCGAGCGTGCGCAAACGCGTCAACGAGCGCATGAAGGATTATCCGCTCTTTGCCTACTAAGGCGAGCGGCAACTACGTAGCAACAACAAAAAAAGCAAGGCCGTGCCGGTTCGATAGGGATACTCATCAAATTACTGTGAAAACCGGGATACTTTCCTGCTCAATGGCGGGCCACAACTCCCTCGGGAGTAGCTCGGCAACGGGTCGGTGGATTACAAAGACAGGGGAGTCCCACATCTTCCAACAAAGGAGTTTTCATCACATCGCCGGCGCGGCCTATTTTCTAATAAACAAATCATCACAGGAATGTTTTCTGGAATCATTGAAGGAATGGCCACCGTCGTCGCCATACGCCACGACCGCGACAACATCGATTTCACGTTCAGTTGTCCCTTTACGGATGAACTGAGCATCGACCAAAGCGTGGCTCACAACGGGACGTGCCTTACTGTGGTGCGCATCGAGGACGGATGCTACACCGTGACAGCCATGAAGGAAACGCTGGAGCGCACCAATCTCGGACTGCTCCGCATGGGTGACAAGGTCAATGTGGAACGCTCAATGATGATGAACGGGCGGCTGGACGGCCACATCGTGCAGGGACACGTGGACCTGACGGCGCGCTGTACGGAGAGAAGAGATGCGAATGGGTCGACCTATTTCACTTTTGAATACCAGGAGGATCGGAAAATGGCACTCAACGGCTATTTCACGGTGGACAAAGGCTCTGTTGCCGTCAACGGTGTTTCGCTCACCGTTTGTAATCCTACCGCCAATAGTTTTCAAGTATCGATCATCCCGTACACTGCAGAAAACACCAATTTCTGTGACCTGACAGTGGGCGGCATCGTCAATATTGAGTTCGACATCATCGGAAAATACCTTGCACGCCTGCAGCAGTTGAAATGATCGAAACAACGGAATACGCCCCGTGATAGGGCAAGGATTGCGACTGAAAACGGGCAAAAAACAGGCTTAATTGAAAAAAAAATGAAATATGTTTCCGTTTCACACTGAAAATCAGTACCTTTGCATTCCGAAACAAAATAAGTAAGAAATATAATTGTTAGAAAACAATGACGAAAGCAGAAATTATCAACAAAATTGTCCTCGAGACAGGTATCGCAAAGAAAGACGTAGCCGGTACGATTGAAGCATTTATGGAGGAAATCCGCCAGAGTATGTCGGCAAGGAAGGAAAACGTGTATCTGCGTGGCTTCGGTACGTTTGTCATCAAGCACCGCGCCCAAAAGACCGCACGTAATATTTCCAAGAACACCTCGGTGGTTATTGAAGCCCACGATTTCCCCGCCTTCAAGCCTGCCAAGAGTTTTATTGCTAAGATGAAATAAGTTAAACAACAAATTAATCATACACACTATGCCAAACGGAAAGAAAAAGAAGGGCCACAAGATGGCTACTCACAAGCGCAAGAAGAGACTGCGCAAGAATCGTCACAAGAGCAAGTAAACCTCAAGGTCTTTACTGCTTAGCGAGAAAATGAAAGGAGTGTACCGGGAAACGCCGCCAGACGGCAATTCCCTGTGCACCCTTTCTGTATTCAACCATATACACAGAACGCTATACAAATGACAAGTGAATTAATCATTGACGTACAACAGAAAGACATCTCTATCGCGCTGCTTGAAGATAAGAACCTGGTGGAATACCAAAATGAGAAGCGGGAAGCAACCTTTTCTGTTGGGAATATCTATCTGGGCAAGGTGCACAAGCTCATGCCCGGACTCAATGCCTGTTTTGTCAATGTGGGTTCTGAACGGGATGCCTTCCTGCACTATCTGGACTTGGGCGCACACTATAGTTCATATGAGAAATACCTCAAGCAGGTGCAGAGTGACCGACGCAGGCTTTATCCCATATCCAAGGCAACACGCCTGCCTGACCTGCCCAAGGAGGGCAGCGTGCAGAACACCCTCAAGCCTGGACAGGAAATACTGGTACAGGTGGTTAAAGAACCCATTTCGACGAAAGGACCGCGACTGACCTGTGAACTGAGTTTTGCAGGACGCTACATGGTGCTGATGCCGTTTCAAGACAAGGTGTCGGTTTCCACAAAAATAAAAAAAGGGGAGGAGCGGGCACGACTGAAACAACTGGTGCAAAGCATCAAGCCCAAGAATTTCGGTGTTATCGTCAGAACTTCTGCGGAAGGGAAACGCGTGGCAGAACTGGACGCAGAGCTTAAACAACTGGTGAAACATTGGGACGATGCCATTGCAAAAGTACAGAAAGCCACGTCAACCCCCAAATTGGTACACGAGGAGACTGGACGTGCTGTGGCACTGCTCCGCGACCTGTTTGACCCCACATACGACGGCATTTTCATTAACGACAAGGATGTCTTCAAACAAATCAAGGACTATGTCGAGGTTATCGCGCCGGAGAAGAAGAACATCGTCAAACTGTATACGGGAAACGTTCCCATCTTCGACAATTTCAATGTCACGAAGCAACTGAAATTGTCGTTCGGAAAGACGGTTAACTACAAGCGCGGAGCCTACCTCATCATACAGCATACGGAGGCCATGCACGTGGTCGACGTGAACAGCGGCAACAGGACGAGAGCGGAGAATGGACAGGAGGCCAATGCGCTTGAGGTGAACCTCGGTGCTGCCGATGAACTGGCCAGACAACTGCGCTTGAGAGATATGGGTGGCATCATTGTGGTGGACTTTATTGACATGAATCTGGCGGAAGACCGGCAGTTGCTCTACGAGCGGATGTGCAAGAACATGCAGAAAGACCGCGCCAGACACAACATTCTCCCACTCAGTAAGTTTGGACTGATGCAGATAACCCGACAGCGCGTGCGTCCCGCCATGGATGTCAATGTCGAGGAAGTCTGTCCAACCTGTCTCGGTACAGGGAAAATCAAGTCGTCCATCCTGTTTACCGACCAGTTGGAACGGAAAATAGACCAGTTGGTCAACAAGATAGGCATCCGGCGCGTCACGCTTCATGTTCATCCGTATGTGGCCGCCTACATCAACCGTGGCTTCGTGTCCATCAAACGCCGTTGGCAGATGAAATATGGATTCGGTATCCGTGTAATACCCTCACAGAAGTTGGCCTTCCTCCAGTATGAATTCTATGACAAGGAGGGAAACTTCATTGATATGCGGCAGGAAACAGAAGGATAAATCAACAAACGGTCATCCCCGTTTTTGCTGCAATGAAAAGAATACGCAAAAGCCTACGGGCGACGAAACTTTTACTGGCTCTGCTGTTGACGGGACTATTTCCTGTTGATAGCAGAGCCGTAAAACTTGGGGAGGCTGTGGAGTGGGTGCAAGCCACACGCTTGTACACAGACAGATTGCAAACACTCACTGCTGTTGTCGACGGAAACTGGCAGACACTGCCCCTGTTGCACCTTGACGGTAATGGCGGAAAGCTGGTGATAGGTTTTGACGAGATGTCGCATGAAATACACAACTATGTGTGCCGCGTGGAGCGTTGTGAGTATGACTGGCAACCGTCGCTGTCTGTTTTCGAGGGCGACTGGCTGGAAGGGTTCAGCACTTTTCCCATTCAGGACTACGATCTTTCCGTCAACACCACGGTTGACTACACCCATTACACGGTGGCCATCCCCAACGAACAATGCCGGATAACCTTAAGCGGCAACTATCGACTATTGGTCTTTGACAACGACAGTGACGATGAAAGACCGGTGGCCGAGGTGCGTTTCATGGTGTTGGAGACGCAAATGGGTGTCAGCCTATCGGTGACGACCATGACCGACAAGGATGTCAATGGTCGTTATCAGCAGCTTTCCGCCGCCATGGACTATGCTTCGCTACAAGTATCAAATCCTGAACGCCAGTTGCACACCGTCATTATGCAGAACTGGCGTATGCCACGTTTCGATGTAAGTCCCACCTATCGGACGGGAAACGGAATGAAATGGGAACACGAGGAAAAACTGATATTTCCGGCAGGCAACGAGTATCATAAGTTTGAGACGCTCGCCACCAGCCATTCCACCATGGGCGTGGAGTGCATGGAATGGGACGGACACCGCTATGCGGCTTTTCTCTATCCGACGGTTTCCAGCCCCGTCTATTTGACCGACGAGGCGGCCAAGGGCTTTATGTTGGTGCGCAACAGCGACAACCGCGAGAGTGACATCACGTGCGACTATGTCGTGGTGAACTATCAGTTGAAGGCTCCGTACGATGGGGACAGGTACATCTACGGGCAATGGACCAATGCATCAGACAGACAACACTACAAGATGTGCTATGACCAGAACAGTCAATCGTACCATGCAAGCATCCTGCAAAAACAGGGATATTACTCCTATATATATACCGATGCTTCGGGACTGGCTGCACCGACAGAGGGTCATTTCTTTCAGACCCGGAACAACTATCAGATGCTCGTCTACTATCGTCCGACAGGTGGCCGGACATGGCTGTTGGTCGGATTTTGTGAGAAAATAGGGGGAAAATAAGAATGAAATCCACTTTTTTCCAAAAAAAAACGCAGAAATGTTTGGTTAAATCAAAAAAACACCGTACCTTTGCATCCGCAAATCAGAAATGAGGCACCCAAGGGGTTCCGTAGCTCAACTGAATAGAGCATCTGACTACGGATCAGAAGGTTGTGGGTTTGAAT
>CAVBXH010000091.1:0-7443 GCA_963599475.1 Acutalibacteraceae bacterium
CCTTCAGAGAAAGCACCTACCCCCTATGGGATTGCACTTCTATCTTGAAAGTGGGCAGCCAATATTCCTCAACTCAGCGCGAGCATCCTTTCAATGGGCTTCACTGCTTTACGAGCCGTTTCCTCATCAACTTCTACGATAGGCCATTCGTAGCGCAACGTATGGTATATTTTCTCCAGCGTGTTCTTCTTCATGTAGTCACACTCATTGCATGAACAGCCCAGTCCACCTTCGCTCACCTCCGGAGGCACAGGATAGAACAGCGTCGATGGACACTGGCGTTGCATCTCATGCAGTATACCCGACTCTGTAGCCACAATATACTCTTTTTCCGGGTGTTCTACCGCATATTTAAGCAGTACAGCAGTAGAACCCACCACGTCGGCTACAGCAAGCACTGGACCTTTACACTCCGGGTGCGCCAAAACAAGAGCCTCGGGATGTTCCGTCTTCAATCGTACTATCTCTGCCACGGAGAAGCGTTCATGCACATGACAGCCACCGTTCCACAACAGCATTTTTCTACCTGTGATAGAATTTATATAGGAACCGAGGTTATAGTCAGGGCCGAAGATGAGTTTGGCATCCTCGGGGAATGTGTCCACAATTTTCTTCGCATTGCCACTGGTCACCACGACGTCCGTCAGTGCTTTTACGGCCGCTGTCGTGTTGACATAACTGATGACCTGATAGCCGGGATGTTCCTCCTTGTATTTCTTCAAATCCTCGGCACGGCAAGAGTCAGCCAGTGAACAACCTGCCGTCAAGTCGGGACACAGCACCTTCTTCTCTGGTGATAGAATCTTACACGTCTCGGCCATGAAATGCACACCGCACATCACAATCATGTCGGCATCCGTCTCAGCGGCTTTACGTGCCAAAGCCAGCGAGTCACCGATAAAGTCAGCCACCTCCTGAATCTCACCTCTGGTATAGTAGTGAGCCAGTATAACTGCATTTTTCTCCTTGGCCAACTGGCGGATTTCCCTTTTCAGGTCGATGCCCGCTGTCAGCGGTTCATCAATAAATCCCTGTGCTATCCATTCGTTTTTCAACATCACAATATTATTTTTTCTTTTTATTTTTTTCTTTAAAAAAGAAATGTAGATGATGATAGCCTGTTGATAAGTGCAAAACTTTTTCTCCAAAGCCTTGTTGTTTCCCTTATCAACCCGTGGTAGAAAATTATCCACTGACCGTTTTAACAGTTATCTGCTGATACTTAAACCACTGGACTACTTATCCACAATCTTCTATTTCGTTGCAAAGTTAATAAGTTTATATCTTTTTCTATCATTATCGCGTGGAAAAGTTGCTGAAAAGCGTGGTATAAAGCCATGGATATCCATACCCTCCAATTTGTGACTGGAAAAGTGTGGAAAAATAAGAAGTTATCCACACGGTTGTCCACATCGTTATCCACAATATTTTCCAGTGTTGTTTTTTCTTTGTAATTTTGCAGGCAACTATGAGAAAGATACGTACGATAGAGATGCAGCGCCTGAGCGTTGAGGAGTATAAGCACGCGCGAAAACTGCCGCTGGTGGTGGTGCTGGACGATGTGCGAAGCATGTATAATATAGGTAGTGTGTTCCGTACCGCAGACACTTTTCGCGTTGAGGCCGTCTGCCTTTGCGGTATATGCCAGACGCCGCCTGCCACTGAGATTCACAAGACGGCTTTGGGTGCAGAGGAATCTGTGGACTGGCGTTACTACAAAACGGCTGTCGAGGCTGTCGAGGTATTGAAGCAGGAAGGGTATGAGGTACTTGCTGTGGAACAGGTGGAACATTCCACCAAGTTGCAGTATTTTATCCCTGATGGCAACAAACACTATGCCGTGGTGTTTGGCAACGAGGTGAAGGGTGTGCATCAGGAGGTTGTGGATGCCAGCGACGGTTGTTTGGAAATACCGCAGTTGGGCACTAAACATTCTATGAATGTCTCGGTGACGGCCGGTATAGTTATCTATAAGTTTGCGGAGTCGCTTGTCTTGCAGTCAGTATGACCTTTCAATCTGTATGGTCATTCGCGCGGCATCGAAATGGATGCCTGGACGCTCGATAAAATGTCCCAGTGTGCCGTCGTCAGCCAGTTGCTCGGGCTTTCCAATGCTCAGCCTATCGGGTTCCATCAGCCAAATGCGGTCGGACAACTGTATGGCCAGTTCCACATCGTGGGTGGAAAGGAAGATGGTTTTCTGTCGTTCGTGGGCCAGTCGCCGAAGTAGCTGCATCATCTCTACCTTACTGGGAAAGTCGAGAAAGGCGGTGGGTTCATCGAGATAGATGACGGGAGTCTCCTGTGCCAGTGCCTTGGCTATCATACATTTCTGGCGTTCGCCGTCACTCAGGGTGTGTACCAGTCGCAGACGCAGTGGTTGGATGCCAACCATTTGTATCGCCTCATCTATTTTCCGTTGGTCTTCATTGTTCGGTACTCCCCAGAATCCCGTATAGGGTGAGCGTCCCATCCCCACCATTTCCTCCACGGACATATTGCGCACATCGGGCTTTTCCGTTAGGACAACACCGATCTTTCTGCTCCGCCAGTTCGAGGAAAGACGGATCAGAGCTACGCCATCCATAAGGATTTCCCCAGACAGTGCCGGTTGGAAGGCCGACAGGGTGCGCAGCAGGGTCGATTTCCCAATGCCGTTTTTTCCCAGCAGGCAGGTAAGCTCCCCAGCGTTGATGTCGGCGTTGATATCCTCGGCCACTGGGCAGGGCTTTCCTTTTATAAGGTAGCCGATAGAGAGGTGTCGGAGTTCTACGGTTTTCATCAGTGGTTATTGAACTTTCGAGGTCAGCTCGTTGCGGATGCCCTTCATGTCGGTGAGATAAGCCTTTGCCGAACCGAACGAGAGGAACATATCCAGTCGCACGGGCAGGTGGTTGTCGTCATCGGTGACATAGAAGCGTATGAGCTCGTGGTTCTTTCCCTTCTCGCGTTCGATAAACGAGAAGACGAGACAGCGGTATTTCGTATTGCTGCCCTTCATCTTCAGTGTGGTCTTTCCACCGTATTTCAGCCAGGAATTGCTCAGGTGTTTGGCATCGCTGATGGGCATGGGGATGTTCTCGCCCTTCCGCATCTTTGATGCGTCGTAGTTGCGTGCCCGCAGAAAGATGCTCATCATGTCGTAGATACAGTCCTTGTATTCGGCCTGCTTCCAGTGCTGTTCTCCGTCGGCATCGATGCGGTGCATATTGATGTGGCAGTTGCCGTTAGGATAGGTGTACCAAAGCTCGTCCACGTAATACCGCTTACCCTCCCGTGCTCCCTTGCGGTAGTAGAGTGGGGCGATGTCGGTGGTGGTGTAGCACAGCAGCGTGTCGCGCATCACGAACATATTGTCGAGCTTCTTGTTGCCGCGCGTGATGAGGCTGGACTGGAAAGCCGGAACGCCATTATGGGTGGTCTGTATCGTAGACATGGATGCCGTTCCTACCTTTACCCACACGAATTTCCAGTTGAAATAGAGGTCGTACGACAGGTGTTCACCCGATTTGAAGGCGGTATTGTGGATGCCGCACTGTGCCTTGGCGGTGGTCACTGTGAGGAGCAACAGCAGTAAAAGGAGCAGTCCTTTGCGGTTATAGAGTCTTTTCATTGTTTTTTCTTTTCTGTGGGTGTTGTTGCTTGCGCAACGCCCTTCTTGACGTATGTTATCCCCAGTTGTCGGGCGCGTTCTGCATTTCTGTTGCGCAGCTTCTGCTTCGCCTTGTCGGGTTTCTGTTTCACGATCTCACCGGGCTTCTGCAGGGGGCGCGGCGTGGCAGTAAGATTCCAGGGGCGGTTGATGTCCCATTTCTCCTTACAGTCGATGCGTTCCGGGAAGTAGTAGACCTCCTCGGCCTGCAAACCCTCGCTGTAGTTGCCCGTGTCCCACACCCCGTTGCCGTTGCGGTCGCAGAAAGCACGCACGAAGTAGCTCCCGGGTTTGACGTAGAAGAACACGGCATCGCCGCCCGTTTCCGTGCGCACCTGTTTGACGACTTTCTCGCTTTTGTCGAGTAGCTGGACGACATAGGTGGTGTCGGTGACTCCCGAGAGCTGCATGACGACGGTCGAGAACTCGTCAGGACTACTGATTTTAACACCTTGCTTGTAGGCTGCCGAAACATTGCCGTAGATGTCTGTAAAGGCCGTGGAGTCCACTTCAAAGCTGTATTCCTCGCCAGCCGTCCATTCGGCAATCACGTCGTAGGTGCGCAGGAGGGAGTCGCGTCGCTCGACGAGTATGGGCATGGGGTTCCACAGCGTGTCTTGCTTGATGTAAAGGTGTACAGCGGCCGTATCACAGTGCGCCAGTGGTGTAGGAACGGTGAAGGACGGACGGTAGTCGGGAGCCATTGTACTGGGCACGTCATACTGCACCTTGAGCGGTTCCTGCGGCATGATGCTGTCGTAGGGTTCACCGCGCTTCTTGAGCTTCGCCTGTTCCTTCTCCCATGCTTCTATCTGCTTTTTCAGCTCCTTCTGTCGCTTCTCATAGCTGGTTTTGGCAATCACGTCCACCGTGTCCACCTGCGTGTAGAGCACGCCAGCCGAGTCCGTCATCAGGTAGGAGAGTTGCATGGACAGGGTGTCTTGATTTACCAGTGTTGTGTCGCGCAACCAGTAGGTCAGCGTATCCTTCTTCTCGCTGGCTTCGAGGACAAAGGCATCCTTCGCGTCGAAGTTCAGTCCGTGTATTTCGGGCAGTTGCGGGTTGCCGTAACTGAAATAGAGCGTGAAGCGGTCGGCATCCTTCCGTTCGGGCTGCTTCAGCAGGTAGCGGTCGGTCTGCACCTCCTGGAAGGCCAACAGCACGATATTGTCGGGATAGAAATGCGTGTAAGGCACGCGCATGATGTTGTCGATGTGCAGCGAGTCACGCCAGATGGTGTCCTGCCGGATGTCCGGTCCGGCACTGGGCTTGTAGGTTTCCTGCGAGAAGGCGATCATCTCGCTCTTCTGGCTGAACATATAGTTGCCGTCGGCATCCTGCAGGGCATAGACGCGGTATTCGCCCGGTGCCACGCCCTTGATGACGAAATGTCCCGTCCCGTCCGTGCGTGCCACGCGCAGCAGCGGCTTGGTCTGGAAGGCCGTGTCGGAGAGGTCGGCATAGAGTCCCACCTGTATGCCTTTGACGGGTTCGAGGTTCGAGGCATCAAGCACGGTTCCTGCCACCTCGAAGGTGTCGATGCGTTCGCCGGTAGAGAAGGTGAACGTATAGTTTCCCATCGGGTTGTTTTCGTTGTTGTCGCTGATGGCGTCGCTGAAGTCGATGGTGTAGGTGGTGTTCGCCAGGAGCGAATCTTTCAGGTCCACGACAATATTCTTTCCGGCCGCCTTGATTTCGGGCATCTCCTGTTGTGGGGGCGAGACGATGACGTCCTGTGTGGCATCTTCGAGCTTGATGTATTCGTCGAAGTGGATGGTAATCTTTTTCGCCTGTACATTAACGGATCGGTCTGCCGGTGTAGAGCCGATGACGCGTGGGGGATCGTCGTCGTACCATCCCCCGTCGGGTTGTCCCATGCGTGCGCAGGCTACTATTAATGAGAGGAATGGGAGTAGTGGGAGGATTGGGAATGATGGGAGTCGTGTTTTCATGATTGCAGTTTGAGGAGCTGTTCGATTTGTTCGCGGGAGTTGTTCAGTCGGGGCACTTTGTGCTGCCCTCCCAGTTTCCCACGCAGTTTTAGCCATTCGTTGAAGAGTCCCTGCCGAGCCTCTACGATTTCCAGCGGCTGCAGGGTGATGTCCTTGTAGCGTTTGGCTTCATAGTCGCTGTTGAGTTCCTGCAGGCGTCGGTCGAGCAGTCGGGCAAACTGCCCGAGGTCGGCAGGCGGTGTGCTGAACTCGATGAGCCACTGGTGGCGGCACTTGGCGTCGGCATCCATAAAGACAGGTGCGGCAGTGTATTCCAGCACCTCCGCTCCCGTCTGCTGGCAAGCATAGGCCAGTCCCTGTTCGGCATTGTCCACGATGAGTTCCTCGCCGAAGGCATTGATGAAGCTCTTCGTCCGTCCAGAGATGATGAACTTGTAGGGGTTGGTGGAGGTGAAGCGGATGGTGTCTCCTATCAGATATCGCCAGAGTCCGCACGAGGTAGAGATGATGATGGCGTAGTTCTTGTCTTTCTCCACGCCCCAAAGCGGCACGATACGGTCTGTTCCCATCTCCTGAAACTCGTAGAACACGCCATAGTCGAGCATAAGCATCATGGCCTTGTCCGCCGGGTCGTCCTGGAGTCCGAAGAACCCCTCGCTGGCGTTGTACGTCTCCATATAGTGCATCTTGGGCGTGGTGATGAGCTGTTCATACTGTTTGCGGTAGGGCGTAAAGGCCACTCCGCCGTGGAAGAACACTTCGAGGTTTGTCCACACCTCCTCCAGGTGGGTCTTTCCCGATATTTCCATCACGCGGTTCAGCACGGAGAGCATCCACGAGGGCACGCCTGATAGGTTGGTGACGTTCTTGCAGAGGGCTTCGTGGGCGATGCGGTCGCGCTTCACCTCAAAGTCGCTGAGCAGGGCTGTGGACTTCTTCGGCACGCGCACCATGTTGGCCAGTGGATGGATGTTCTCGATAAGGATGGCACTGAGGTCCCCGACTAGCGAGTCCTTCAGGTTATAGTTGGGAGCGTGGCTTCCACCGAGAATCAAGGCCCGTCCGTCGAAGAGCCGCGAGTGGGGGTTGTTGCGCAGGTAGAGTGCCACGGTGTCAAATCCGCCCTTATAGTGGATGTTTTTGAGTCCGTCGTTGCTGACAGGGATGAATTTCGACTTGTCGTTGGTGGTTCCGCTCGACTTGGCATACCATCTCACGCGTCCCGGCCAGAGGATGTCCTTTTCTCCGTGGCGCATCCGGTCTATCTGTTCCTTCAGTTCCTCATAGGTATGTACAGGACAGTTCTTGACAAAGGCATCGTAGTCTTTCGTGGCGGAGAAGGCATATTTCCGCCCGATCTCGGTGTCGGCAGCCTGTTCGAGCAGCCGTGTCAGCACCTCGCGCTGGAGCACCTCACCTTCAGTCTGGTGGCGTTCCAGCTCACGCATCCGCCTTACGAAGACGTGGCGTACAATATTCGTTAAACTCATAACAATATAATAATACCGGCTGCAAAGGTACGATTAAGCGAGAGAAATCCAAAGAGAAACGGAGTTTTTCTTTGGATTTCCGAGCGAAAGTACTTTCGGGTGTGAGCCCAAAGGTAGCGCAAACCGAGAGAAATACCAAATTTTTGGAGCATTAAAATGATACGTTTGCGGTGGCCAACCTTATTTTTCAGCCTCCGCGAATGTACGGTTTGCGGATTTTGAGTGAAAAGCGTCCCGCGTCCCGTGCGTCCCGCGTCCCATTAAGCAGGTTTCACTATTTCCGGCCACCCCCCGAGATTATAGGGTTACTATATATTATTATATATATATTATATATATAATAATATAT
>CAVBXH010000092.1:0-7043 GCA_963599475.1 Acutalibacteraceae bacterium
TCTGAAAAACAACAAAAACTTTTTTGAAATTTTCTCAAATTGTAAAAGTTGGGTTATTCCTTCTTGGCCGCGTCCTTCTTCTTCGTTGCAACCTTGGCCGTAGCCTTCTTGGGAGCGGCCTTCTTAGTTGCGGTTGGTTTCTTCGCCGGTGCAGTTGTACTGCTCTCCAACTTGGCCAGCTGTGCGTGCAGGCGTTCAATCTCCTTGTCCTTGTATTCAATCTCGTCGCCCTGGTTGCGGATGGTGGTCAGCAGGGCGTTCAGTTCCTCGTTGTCAATCTCGGCAGGATAGAGGGCGTTGACGCGGTTGATGAAGTCGCCGAGGATGTTCATGTAGTTTGTGAACGCATCAAACGGTCCGCTGTAGATGCCGCGATCCAGTCCGACATTCGACGGCTTGGTGGTCATGAAGCGGAAATTGTTGCTGGCCTGCAGGTAGTCCCAGTCCTGGTTGATGCGTGGATCGTCGGCAATGCGCAGGCGATCTGCCACGCTGTACAGCTTGTTGAAGGCCTCACGCTGCATGGCGTTGCCCAGCCAGCAACTCACGTCGCGCTCTTCGTCCACCCACGACAGCGTATCGGGTACGTTGAGCTGGTCGACGCTCTTCACCTTCATGCAAATCTCGGTGGGGGTGGAGAAGGTGATGCCCTTCTCTTTGGCGCAGGCCGGCAGAGCCTTCAGGAACTCCAGAATGTTGCTCGACAGCGGCTGTGCAATGCCGAGGGCGGACAACTCCATGAAGATGTTGATGATCTGTTCCTCTTCTGGCAGACGTGCGATGCGTCCGATATAGGCATCGGCAAAGAGCGGATAGCCCTCCCAGCTGGAGTCGTTGAAGCGCAGTGAGATGTCGTCGGAGAGCTCGATGTCGCGCAGCAGCAGCTTAAGGTTGGGAGCCATGGCGCAGTGGTATACATAGTGGGGCGACTTCCAGCCGAGCACGTGCTTAGCCCCCTCGGTCAGCATGCCCTTGAAGCCCATAGTAGCAGCCTGTGCCCCGATGTCGTCACTATAGATGAGCGACGAGTTGCGCAGTACGGTGGGGCGTTTGCCGAAATACTCCTCTATCTTCTGGCACTGCTTCTTCACGTCGAGAGCAAAGGTCTCCTCGTTGGCCAGCGATGACAGGCCGTGGGAGTACGGCTCGGCCAAAAACTCGACACACCCCGTATTGTTGAGTTCCTGCAGTTTCTCCAGCACTTGCGGTGCGTGCATCTCCAGCTGTTCCATGCCGACACCCGAGAGCGAGAAGGCTACCTTGAACAGGTTGCCGTTGTCGCGAATCATGTCGCCGATGGCATTCAACGCCGGCATATAGCTGCGCGCGGCGATGTCGCAGATGCTACGTTCGTTCTCGTAGTCATCGTAGTAGTAATGGTCGGTACCGATGTCGAAGAAACGGTAGCGTTTCAGATGCGTAATCTGGTGTATCTCAAAATATAGACAAATGGTTTTCATAATCTGTTTATTGTTTGTTGTTGTGTTGATTAATTACTGTTCCCAACCCAAGGTGCGGCGGTAGAGGGTGCGGATCCATGCACCGACCTTCTCCCAGGTAATCTGGTCCACTTCCTTCTTGCCCTCCTCCTTGAGGTAGGAGAAGAGCGAGTCGTTGGCGCAGATACTGTAGATGGCATCAGCGAGGGCGTGGATGTCCCAGTAGTCCACCTTGATGCAGTTACTGAGAATCTCGGCACAGCCCGACTGCTTGCTGATGATGGTGGGCGTGCCGCACTGCATGGCCTCCAGCGGCGAGATGCCGAACGGTTCGGAGACAGACGGCATGACGTACACGTCGGAGTCTTTTAGGCACTCGTACACCTGCTTGCCGCGCATGAAGCCAGGGAAATGGAAACGGTCGGCAATGCCGCGCTCGGCGGCCAACTGTATCATGGCATCCATCATGTCACCCGAGCCGGCCATGCAGAAACGCACGTTACGGGTGCGCTGGATGACCATATTGGCGGCTTCAACAAAGTATTCGGGACCCTTCTGCATGGTGATGCGCCCCAGGAAGGTGACTACCTTGTCACGTCCGGAATGGTCGGGGCGTGGGATGGCCTCGTATTCGGCAGGCAGGGGATAGACGGCGTTGTGTACGGTGAAGCACTTGCGCGGGTCCTGATGGTACTGGTTGATGACCGTCTGGCGCGTCAGTTCCGACACGCACATGATGCAGTCGGCCTGGTCCATGCCGTTCTTCTCGATGGAATAGACGGTGGGGTTCACCTTGCCGCGCGAGCGGTCAAAGTCCGTGGCGTGCACATGGATGCACAGCGGTTTGCCGCTGACCTGCTTGGCATGGATGCCGGCAGGGTAGGTCAGCCAGTCGTGGGCATGGATGATGTCGTATTCGAAGGTGCGCGCCACTACGCCGGCAATGATGGAGTAGTTGTTAATCTCCTCATGGAGATTTCCGGGATAGCCGCCGGCAAACTCCATGGCACCGAGGTCGTTGACGTGCATATAGTTGAAGTCGGCATACAGATGGTCGCGCAGCTGGAAATAGAGGTCGGGGTTCATGATGTTGCCCACCCGCTGGCTGACATAGTCGCGGTTGACGTCGCGCCATGCGATGGGCACGGCATTCATGGCTACGATGCGGCAGGCCGAGCGGTCTTCGTCGCCGAACGGTTTCGGCAGACACAAGGTGATGTCCATATCGCCCTGGGCGTGAAGACCCTGCGATATGCCGTAGTTGGCAGTGGCGAGTCCACCGAACACGTGAGGAGGATACTCCCATCCAAACATTAATACTTTCATAGTTTTGTCCTCCTGTTAGTTACTTTTGGTAGGTGTATTTTTCCAACAACTGGTGGGTACGCAAAATCTCTGCCACGTTCATGGCAAAGGCCATGGCACCGCGCCCGTTGAACGGTGGGTTGCCGTCGAAGAGTTCGCTGATGGTGCCGACGGCGTGGTAGTTCATCTCGTCTTCGTAGCCCACCATCTGTCGCTCGATGAAGCTCAGGCGGCTGCGCTTGTATATCTTCAAGCAGGCCTCCATATAGAAGCCACCCAGCCAAGGCCATGCCGTGCCTTGATGGTAGGCATAGTCGCGCTGCGTCTGTGGCCCGACATACATGGGGTTGTAGCCGCCGCTCTTGGGCGACAGCGAGCGCAGTCCCTTCGGGGTCAGCAGTTCGCGCGTGCAGACATCAAGCACACTCTTCTTCTGTGCCTGATCCAGTGGTGAATAGTCGAAGGCCACGGGGAATATCATATTAGGGCGCACGCTCCAGTCCATCATATTGCCGTCCACATAGTCGAGCAGATAGCCGTATTCGTTGAGGAAGGTGTCCACGAACGACTGCTTGCAGTGGCCGGCGAGCTGTTCGAGTTCTTCGGCCAGCGCGGCATCGCCAAACTCGGCTTCGAGCGAGGCGCAGAAGCGGAGCGCGTTATACCACAGCGCATTGAACTCCACGATATATCCGGAGCGCGGCACCACCGGCCGGCCGTTGGCTGTGGAGTTCATCCAGGTGATGGCCTTCTCCCGTCCGTCGGCATAGAGCAGGCCGTTGTCGTCGAGGCGCATATTGTCGTTGTCGCCTTCCATGACGTAGGTCACGATGTCGCGCACCAACTTACCGTACATCTTGTAGCCTTGGTTGCGGCTGGCATCCTTGGTGTATTGCTGGATGGCCCATACGCACCAGAGCGGCACGTCGGGGTGCTCGATTTCGTAGAGCTTCACGGTCAGCGGCTTGCCTTCCATGTGTTCGCGCAGTCCCTTCTCTGCCGTCTTCATCACAAGCTCGAAGTAGTCGCGCTCGCCGATGGCAAGGGTTAGGCCGGGCAGGGCAATGAACGTGTCGCGGGCGCGTGCCTTGAACCAGGGGTAGCCAGCCAAAAGGTAACGGTCGTCGTTGGGTTGGCGGTTGTGGAACTGGTGGGCGGCGGCCACGAGACAGTGGTAGAAATTGTCGCGGGGCTGGCGCAGGGCAATCTCCTCCTCGAAGAGATGCTTCAGCTTGCTCGTCTTGATGGCCGACGTAGAGGCGGCGAAGACGATGCTCTCGCCCTTCTTGATGGGCATCTCGAAATAGCCGGGCACGTAGAGGTCTTCGTTGGAGGCGTAGCCGCGCTCCTGTTCTTTTGGATACTCCACACCCCGATACCAATCGGGCTGGAAGACGAACTTGTTCTCCGTGTCAAACTGCATGTAGAGGTCGGGATAGCCAGCATACATACAGGTGCGGATGCCGTTTTCCACCTCGTGGTACTCCCGGCTGGCCACATTGTTCTCGTGCGTAAACTGGCGCACAGAGCGGAAGGCGAGGAAGGGACGGAAGCGCAGTGTGGTGGCACTGTGAGCATCGACCAACGTGTAGCGGATGAGGATGCGGTCTTCATAACACTGGAAGATGGTCTCGCGTTTCAGCAACACACCGCCCACGCGGTAGAGCATAGTGGGCACCACATCGCAGGAGAACTCCCGGATGTATTTGTGGCCGTTGGGACTGTAGTGGTTTCCCTGGTACTTGTGGAGACCGAGGTTGAACTCGGCACCGTGCTGAATCACCGTACAGTCGAAGGACGAGAGCAACACATGGTTGTCATCGTCCAGTTCCGGTACGGGAACAACGAGCAGACCGTGGTATTTGCGCGTGTTGCAGTCGGCAAGGGTCGAGCTGCTGTAGGCCCCCGAGCGGTTTGTTCGCAGCAATTCACGGCGCAGCGACTCCTGCAGGTTCGTCATTACAGCTTTTTCAAATCGTAAATAACTCATAGTTCCTGTTTAGGTTTTGTTGGTTTTCTGTCTCATTGGATGATCCACCGTGTCCGATGGAATTTTATTACCCCCAAAGTTACGGATTTTAGTCGTACCGACAAAATAAAAATCCTGTTTTTTTTGAAATTCACAGGATTTTAATACAGATTGGCCTAAAAAACGGTGCTTCACGGCAATAGCCGTGATGCACATGGGGGAATTTGTGGCCAGTGAAAGGAAGTCAGTCCGGGATGAGGAAACGGATTACTTCCTGTTCCACCGTGATGCAGTAGGACCCTACCGGCGTGCCGGAGGGTCGTCCGTCGATGGACAGCAGAGCCTTGCCGCCGTCCTCCACGCGGATTTCCCGGGTGCGGTAGGGGTGAACCATGCGGTGGTTGAGCAACCGTCCTGTCAGCATCATCCACAGACCGTGGAAAATCTGTACAATCTTGGCCTGATAGACCAGCGATACGTCCAGCAGTCCGTTATAGGGCACGGCACTGGGGGTCAGTCCGTAGCCTGCCGCGTTTCCCACGCACAGCGTCATCACCCTGCGCCGGATGTCTTCGGCGTTGATTTTGAGATGCATCTTGTAGTCCATGCGGTGGAAGATGAGCAGGATGGCCGACAGCAGGATGGACAGCAGGCGCGATCCGAGGATGGCGCGTGTCTGTTGGCGGAGGTTCATCACGTCGGCCACCATGCCGATGTTGATGCAGTTGAGGAAATAGCGGCGGTGTTCTTCTCCTTTCTTGTCGGTATAGCGCACAAGGCCGGCATCGATGCGGCGCACGCGCTGCTTCGTTAACCATTCGACGGTCTGGTCGAGATTGCCCTCGCGAAACTCCCAATAGCGTGCGAAGTCGTTCATCAGTCCGTTGGGGATGATGCCTAAGGTGATGGTCTCGCGCAGTTGCCGCTCCTCCTTCATCAGACAGTTGACCGCATCGTTGAGCGCCGAGTCGCCTCCGGCAATGACGATGGTCTTGTAGCCGTTGTGAATCAGCATGGTCACCAACCGTTCCACGCTGTCTGCCGTTTCGCTCTGCACGAAGTCATAGTATACGCCGTGGTCGTCCAGTGCCCGCTTGATGCGTTCACGCTGTTTTCCCGCTCCGTGTTTGGGGCAATACAGCACGCCCCACTTCTTTTCGTCTACTGCCACCTTATTATATATATTATAGGATTATTCATCTTGGTGCATCAACTGGCAGATAGCCGCCACCTTGTCCTCCATGGGGCGCAGGGCGTCTATCCAGTGGATGGTGAAGCCCCGTCGTTCCATGCCGCGGAACCATGTCATCTGCCGTTTGGCAAACTGATGGATGGCGGTTTCCAGTTGGCGGAACATCTCCTCGTAGGTGAGGTCTCCCGTGATGTAGGCGGTCACGAATTTGTATTCAAGACCGTAGTAGGTAAGGCTTTCTGCCGGTATGCCTCGATCAAGGAGACCTTTTATCTCGTCAATCATGCCTTCGTCGAGGCGTGCCCGTAGCCTTTGCGTAATCTTCCGCCGGCGTTCCTCGCGGTCGATGGCCACGCCAACGATGAGGGAACGCACGCCCGGCATCTGCCGCCGTGCGGTCGGCGTGTGGAGGTTGTACTCCTCGATCTCGATGGCACGGATAGCACGTTGGGCCGAGTCGACGTCTGTCGTGTTGTGCATGGCCGATCCGTTCTGTACCTTCAACTGTCGGAGCAGCCCGGTGAGCTCTTCCAGCGACTTCCCTTCGAGCTGTTGGCGTAGGGTGTCGTTCTGCGGGACGGGCGACAGGGCATAGCCCTTCAGCACCGCTTCGAGGTAGAGTCCCGTACCGCCGCAGAGTAGGGGCATTGCTCCCCAGTTGCGGATGTCGTTGTAGACTTGCAGGAAGTCCTGCTGGTATTGGAACAGGTTGTATTTCGTGCCTGCCTCGCAGATGTCTATCAGGTGGTAGGGCACAGCCGTGCCGTCCACCACGTAGTCTTTCAAGTCTTTGCCCGTACCGATGTCCATGTCGCGGTACACCTGGCGACTGTCGGCACTGATAATCTCACAGTGTCCCAGCCGCGTGGCCAGATGGGCGGCAAGCCCCGTCTTTCCGGAAGCCGTAGGGCCGAGGATGGTGATCATATCGTAGGGCATGGACTTGGTGTGTTGCGGTTAACAAAGAGCCGCCCAAGGCGCGTTTGCCAAGGGCGGCTGTTATCAAATAGAGTCTTATAGTAAGGACTTAGCAGTTCTCAGAGAAGTACTTGATAGTACGAACCATCTGAGAGGTGTAGCTGTTCTCGTTGTCGTACCAAGAAACAACCTGTACCTGATAGGTGTCGTCGTCGATCTT
>CAVBXH010000093.1:0-6948 GCA_963599475.1 Acutalibacteraceae bacterium
CCCGATCAATGCCCAAACCAAGAGATTCGCTGCACAAAAATTTGGTATTTCTCTCACTTAATCGTACCTTTGCAGTCGGAAAACAGACACGCAAATGGAAAGGACTATGGATGAATGGAGGGGATTCAAGGGAATCGCCTGGAAGACAGAAGTAAACGTACGCGATTTTATTCAAAAGAACTACACCGTGTACGACGGGGACGAATCGTTTCTCGAAGGACCTACGGAAGCAACCAACAAACTCTGGAACCGCCTGAAGGAACTGCAGAAAGAGGAGCGCGCCAAGGGCGGCGTGCTCGATATGGAGACAGAAAAACCGTCGCACCTGGCAACCTACGGCGCAGCCTACATCGACGACGCCATGAAAGACCTGGAGACCGTGGTCGGCCTGCAGACGGACAAACCGCTGAAGCGCGCCTTCATGCCGGGCGGTGGTTGGAAGATGGCGGAGCAGTCGTGCCTCAACTACGGCTACACGCCCTCGAAAGCACTCCACGACTTCTATACGCAGAACGTGCGCACACACAACGACGCGGTATTCGATGCCTACACACCGGAGATGAAACGCGCACGCCACAACCACATTCTCACGGGACTGCCCGACACCTACGGTCGCGGACGCATCGTGGGCGACTACCGCCGCGTGGCCCTCTACGGCATTGACTTCCTCATCGAGGAGAAACGCAAGGACCGCGACGGGATGGGTGAACACGAGATGTCGGACGAGGTCATCCGCCTGCGCGAGGAGGTGGCCCTGCAGATCAAGGGACTGGAAGGGCTCAAGGCAATGGCCGGGGCTTACGGCTTCGACATCTCGCAGCCTGCCCGGAATGCCCGCGAGGCCGTGCAGTGGCTCTATTTCGGCTATCTTGGAGCGGTGAAGACACAGAACGGCGCTGCCATGTCGGTAGGGCGTGTGTCCACCTTCCTCGACATCTACATCCAGCGCGACCTGCAGGAGGGCACGATCACCGAGCGCGAGGCACAGGAGCTGATCGACCACCTCGTCATGAAGTTCCGCATGGTGAAGTTCGCACGCATCCCGGCCTACAACGAACTCTTCTCCGGCGACCCCGTCTGGGCGACCCTTGAGGTGGGCGGACTCGGACAGGACGGACGCTCCATGGTGACGAAGAACGACTACCGCTTCCTCCACACCCTCATCAATATGGGACCTTCGCCGGAGCCGAACCTCACCGTGCTCTACAGCTCACGCCTGCCGATGACCTTCAAGCGGTACGCGGCCATGATTTCCGTCAAGACCAGCTCGATACAGTATGAGAACGACGACGTGATGCGCCCGGTATGGGGCGACGACTATAGCATCTGCTGCTGTGTCAGTGCCACGCAGACGGGCAAGGAGATGCAGTTCTTCGGTGCGCGCGCCAACCTCGCCAAGTGTCTCACCTATGCCGTCTCCGGCGGCGTGGACTCCAAGACGCGCGAGCAGTGCGGTCCGAAGCTCCGTCCCGTTGAGGGCGACGTACTGACCTACGAGGCCTTCATGCCGCGCTTCATGGACATGATGGACTGGCTCGCCAGCGTCTACGTCAAGACGCTGAACGTCATCCACTACATGCACGACAAGTATTTCTACGAGGCTGTCGAGATGGCGCTCATCGACACGGACGTGCGCCGCACTTTCGCGACGGGCATTGCTGGGTTCAGCCACGTGGTCGACTCCATCAGTGCCATCAAGTACGCCAAGGTCAGCATCATCCGCGACGAGACAGGTTTCCCGCTGGAGTTCAAGACCGAGGGCGACTTCCCGCGCTACGGCAACGATGACGATCGCGCCGACGAGATTGCCGTATGGCTGCTCAAGACCTTCCTCGGCATGGTGAAGAAATACCACACCTACCGCAACTCCGAACCCACGACCTCCATCCTGACCATCACCTCCAATGTGGTCTACGGCAAGTACACCAGCAATATGCCGGACGGACGGCCTGCCGGTGCGCCGCTGGCTCCGGGTGCCAACCCGTCATACGGTGCAGAGCAGAACGGTCTGCTGGCCTCGCTCAACTCCGTGGCGAAGTTGCCGTACGAATACGCTCTGGACGGCATCTCCAACACGCAGACCATCAATCCCGATGCACTGGGCCACAACGATGAGGAGCGCGCCAAGACCCTCGTCAGCGTCATGGACGGCTATTTCGACCAGGGCGCACACCACCTCAACGTCAACGTCTTCGGCATCGAGAAGCTCAAGGATGCCATGGAGCACCCGGAGAAGGAGGAGTACCAAAACTTCACCATCCGCGTCAGCGGCTATGCGGTGAAGTTCATCGACCTCACCCGCGAACAGCAGCTCGACGTCATCGCACGCCGGGCACACGAGAGGTTGTAAGGATGGCGGACTGGAAAAAGGGCAACGGATGGCAGAAATGGTGAAAGGGTTTGTCCACAGCACAGAGAGCTTCGGTTCGGTAGACGGCCCCGGCATCCGTTTCCTCATCTTCCTGCAGGGTTGCCCCATGCGCTGCCAGTACTGCCACAACCCCGACTCGTGGAAGACGGGAACGGGGACGGCAATGACTGCTGACGAGTTGCTCGACCGTGCCGAGCGTTTCCGCCCGTACTGGGGCACGGAAGGCGGCATCACCGTGAGCGGCGGCGAGGCACTCCTGCAAATTGACTTTCTGTTGGAACTGTTCACCAAGGCCAAACAGCGCCACATCACCACCTGCCTCGACACGTCGGCACAGCCCTTCCGGCGCACCCAACCTTTCTTCGGCAAGTTCCAGCAACTGATGGCGGTCACGGACACCGTGTTGCTCGACATCAAGCACATCCGCGACAGCGAGCACCGCACACTGACCGGCCACACCAATGCCAACATCCTCAACTGCGCCCGCTGCCTGAGCGAGCGCGGCGTGCCGGTATGGATTCGCCACGTCCTCGTGCCCGGCATCACGGACAGGGAGGACTGTCTGCAAGAGTTGGCCGCGTTCATCGGCACGCTCCACAACGTCCAGCGCGTCGAGGTACTACCGTACCACACCCTCGGCATTTTCAAATACGAGCAACTGGGCCTTCCCTACCCGCTGCGCGACGTGCCTCCGCCTTCTGCGGAACACGTCGCACGCGCCAACGAGATGCTATCGCGCGCCGTTCCATGAGACGTTAGCCATCCTGTCCACCTGTTCCCGAATGACCTGTAGCGTGGAGCGGTCGGAGGCAAAGACCGAGTTGAGTCCCTGCGCTTCCTGCGCCGGGTCGTTGGTGTAGGGGTCGCCCGGCCGCCACTGTTCGTGGACGGGTTGGGCGAAGCCGCCCCATCCCCAGAAGTTGCAGCCGGCAAACTTCCCGCCGCGCTCCGCATTGTCTGCCACAAGCGAGAACACATACTTATAGTAGCCGTCGCGCCCCTTGGTCGGGGTGCCTGGTGCGTATGCCATATTATCGCGCGGATAGCCGAACTCCTCCATGACGAGGGGCTTGCCCAAACGGTCGCAGATGGCGAGGTGGCGGTCGATGTAGTCCTTGGTGTTTGCGCAGGCGCGGTCGAGGTTATCAATGAGCGAGTCGCCCTTGGCCCACCCCCAGTTGTAGGGCCAAAGATGGACGTTGCAGTAGTCGACATTCGGGTCGGCGCAGATGCGCTCATAGCAGTCGTAGTCGTTTTCGCAGCCCCACGACCCTTCACTGCCGATGCTGATGAGGTGGTTCTTGTCGATGGAGCGGATGAGGGCGGAAGCCTCAGCCAGCCATTTCTCGAAGGCCGGCAACTGCTCCTTGGCGAAGGCGCGCGGCTCGTTGGCAATCTGCCACGACATGATGGCCGGGTCTTCCGTGTATTTCTTCCCCGTGTAGCGGTTGGTGCGCGCCAGGATGAAGCGCACATGGTCGTAGAAGAGCTGGTGCGCCTTGACGGTGGAGGCATACTGCGCCACAAAGTCCATGTAGGCCGGATAGCCGTCCTCGTTGGGGCGCGGAGCCTTCCCTGCCCCGGCGTGCTCCAGGTAGAAGCTGTAGCCACCGCTCCACTCCCAGGCGTTGTTCAGATAGAGCACGGCCAGCATATCGCGCTTGCCCATCTCCATCAGCAGATAGTCCAAGCCGGCGAGGATGGTGTCGTTGTAGACACCGGGAGCTTCCTGCAGCGTGGGTTCCACCTTGGTGGTCACGCCGCGCTGACCGTCGCTACCCACGAGGATGCGCAGGTTGTCAATGCCCATGCGCTTCATCTCGTCCAGCTCGCGGACGAGGCGCTGGCGGTCGCCGCCCTGTCCCTGACTGCCTAAAATGGCACCGTACCAGAAATTGGTGCCTACATAATAATACGGTTTGCCGTTGCGCACAAAGTGGCCGTCCACCACGCGGACATACTGCGGTTCCTGTGCCGTGTTCCGACAGGCACTGCATACTGCGATGATGGTCATCAGAAGGAGTGTTAGTTTCTTCATATTTATTCGGTTTTCAGTTATTGTCTGTGATAAGCTACCAAGCCCTCCAGCGGGTTCTGCAAGACCGCGCCCACGCGAAAGCCCTCTGCTGCGGCGGCCTCCTCCAGTTCCCGACGGAAATGGAACGCCACGCTGCCCACGAAGCCTGCGGGCAAATCGGGACGTGCATAGGCCGTCAGGTTGCGACGGAAGAACTGTCGGAAGCCATCGACCACGAGTGCGCGAACGGCCTCGTTGTCGAGGTGGCGGTGGACGAAAGGCGACAGCGATGCCAGCCAGCGGTTGGCCAAGGGCTGGCGATAGACGCGGTCGATGATGTCGGCCAAGGTCAGTTGATACTCGGCAAGGAACGCGTCGCGCAGGTCGGCCATCGCCGGGTCTTTGAACAGCAGGTTGAGGAAGCGTCGCCCCAACACAGCCCCGCTGCCCTCGTCGCCGAGGATGTAACCCAGCGGAGGCGTGTTCATCACGATGTGCTCGCCATCGTACAATCCCGAGTTGGCTCCCGTCCCCAGGATGCAGGCCACGCCCTCCGCACGGCCACACACCGCCCGAGCTGCTCCCAGCAAGTCGCCCTCGGCCTGCACCTCGGCATGGGGGAAGGCATCGCCCAGCAACTGTAGCATCTGTGGCTGCAGCTCGGGGCGTAGCCCACTGCCATAGAAGGCCACCTGTTCCACCGTCGCTTCCGAAGGCAGAGCCGGAAGGAGTTCGTCGCGCAGCACTGCGGCAATGGTCGTTGCCGACTGGTGGAAGGGGTTGATGCCCTGCGTGCGGCACTGGCAAGCCCGCGCCTCACCAGCCAACAGCACCCAGTCGGTCTTGGTGCTGCCGCTGTCGGCAATCAGTCTATAGTAGGATGTAGATGTTTTCATTACAATCGCTAAATTCTGATATGACTACATATTCAGGTATTTACAGTATTCCTCAATGCTTCGTTGAATAACACTGCCCACTTTCAGTTGTTCTTTGTACTCCATAATCATCATGGGACTCATACTGCGGTTGAGAGCAAATCTTACGGTTTCCATGTCCGACTCTTTGCATAAAATAATTCCTATTGTCGGATTCTCGTTCGACCTGCGTTCCTCTTGGTCGAGTGCTTCCAAGTAAAATTCCAATTGCCCTTGATAAGAAGGACGGAACTCTGTTGTCTTCAGTTCAAAAGCAACCATACATTGAAGTAGCCTATGGTAGAAGAGCAAATCTATTTTGTAGGTCTTCCCACCCACCTTTACAGGATGCTCCTCGTCAATGAACAGGAAATCTTTCCCCATCTCGAGAATAAAATTCTTCATGTGCTCCACGATGCCTTTGCGTAGCCGTGTCTCTTTATACTTCTTGGGCAACCCCAAAAAGTCCAAGTAGGCTGTGTCCTTGAACAGGACCGGTGACTTCTCGTAAGTATGATGAAGTGTCTTCGATTGAATATCTTTCGCTCTAAGAATGGAAGACATCGCGTCCGTTTTGATAGCTCGCTCCAATTGTTTGTTTTGCAGTTGCTCTTTCTTTGCAAATAGCATATAAAACAGACGTTCGTCATCCGTTTTGCACCGATTCATTATGATTTGGTGATTTGTCCAGCCCGTTGAGAAAAGTATAGACGGTATTTGTGCCGATTGAATTGGCACAAATCCAACCTCTTCTATTTGTGCCGTTTCAAATGGCACAATTTCAGAACGTGAGTTTGCCTGCTGACAAGACAGGAGATTGCTTGACTCCATGGTTTCGAGCAGCGTGGTGAACGACTCAGAACTGTAAGATTCGTATAGTTGTACCATCTTGTATATAGTACGGTAACTCCAGCCCCTCACCGTCGGGTCTTGCGTCCGGATATATTCTGAAAGCTGGCGTACTACACCTGTCCCCCATTCAGAGTGTCTCAACTTATAACTCACGTATGCACCAACTTCCCATACCATACGGAGCGTCTCGTCGTCAATTGTCTTTGAGACACGTTGGCGATGATAGCTGATGATATGCCACACTTGGTCGAAGTCATTCCTTGTTTGTATGTCTACTTTCTGTTCGTCCATAGCTTCAATGCTTTCTGTATATTTTTCATTACAGCAGTTTTCTTAATGCCTTTCTCTTAACGTTTGCAAAGTTAATCAATTCTTATGAATATAGCCTCTTTTTTTCCTCATAATATTTGTGCCGTTAACGCTAAATTTATTAGGCGACACCTTGGAAATACCCAAATAAATTTGGTATTTCTCTCGGTTTGCACTACCTCTGGGCTACGTCCTTAGGTAGGCGGCACCTCGGAAATAAAAGAAAAACTCCGTTTCTCTTTGTATTTCTCTCGGTTTGCACTACCTTTGCAATTGGTAAAGATTGGAGAATAATGGCAATACACCATATACAAGTGGTTTTAATGTATGTAATTCCAAAATTATCCGATGATTGATAATCATGAATACAAAGAACAAAGACCTGTTACTGACCTTACTTCATCGGCATGGTGATTTGGGCATTTCGCAACAGATAGACTACGACAAGTTCTATCTGTACTCCATCATTACGCACTCTACGGCCA
>CAVBXH010000094.1:0-6812 GCA_963599475.1 Acutalibacteraceae bacterium
AGCTTGGAGGGTGTAAAGAAGATCTTTGGTTTTGAGCAGAACGTCCAGATGCTACGGAATAGCAACTTCGATGCAGAGACCATCAAGAAGGCCTATGAAAAGGAAGTGGCTGAATGGACGGCCTGCATACTTGGCTCGGAAATGAAAGTCAACCCCACAGAGGAACATGCAGAATGGCCGACGATGCCCATCCCCGGCGAGTGGGAACTGGCGCACGTTGGCATGGACAACTTCGACGGCATTGTGTGGCTACAGCGCACGGTGGAAATCCCCACCGCATGGGCAGGCAAGCCGTTGACCTTGCGGCTGGGCATGATTGACGATGAGGACGTGACCTATTTCAATGGCGTAAAGATTGGCGAGGGTTCTGGGTATGACAAACCGCGTCAATATACCGTCCCAGCCTCTTTGGTCAAGGCGGGCAAGGCACTCGTCTCCATCCGCGTGACCGATTTTATGGGCAATGGCGGACTTTGCGGCAATGTTTCAGATGTATATATCCAGGCGGAAGGTAGCCAGCCCATTCCCTTGGCTGGAAAATGGAACTATCGTCAGGCGGCAGATTTCAGCAAAATGCCCTCGCGACCTGCCTCGCCGGAAAGCAGCAGTTTCCCGTCTGTGCTATATAATGGTATGATCCATCCGTTGCACTCCATGAAGATAAAAGGAGTGTTGTGGTATCAGGGGTGTGCCAATGTGGGGCGAGCGGATCAGTATTCGCTCTTGTTCCGTCAGTTGATACAAGACTGGCGTCGGCTTTGGCAGGAAGAACTGCCTTTCTGTTTCGTACAGTTGGCTGGCTACTTGCAACCACAAACCGTGCAGCCCGAGTCGGTATGGGCAGCCCTGCGACAGGCACAGGCCGATGCGCTCGCCTTGCCAGGTACGGCCATGGCCACTGCCATTGACATTGGGAATCCTGCCGACATCCATCCCAAGAACAAACAAGAGGTGGCTCGCCGCCTCTCCCTCTTGGCGCTACGCCATACCTATGGGAAAAGTGTAGTGGCTGAGGCTCCTGCTGTGTCTGCGGTCGAATATCAGCAGTCAACGGTAACGGTCACTTTTACTGGCAAGGTTCGGCCTAAGGAAGGTATTGTCAAGGGCTTCGTTGTGCGCACCACCGATGGCACTTGGCATGCGGCAGACATGCGGCAGAAAGACGACACCCATATCCTGCTCTCGGCTCCTTCGGCCATCGATGCCGTGAGATACAACTGGGCCGACTGTCCCGACGGCAACCTCTATGGAGCCAACGACCTACCCGTTGTACCCTTCCAGAACTTCTACACGGTAAAAGGCATCACCCAGCGCTTGCTTCACGACGGTTGGCGCTTCCGCCAAGGCGACTCCGAGCTTTGGCATCCTGCCGAAGTGCCTGGCAATACCCATCTTGACCTTATGCGCAACCGCATCATCGAAGACCCCTTTTTCAGGCTCAACGAACGCGGCGTGCAGTGGGTGGACAAGGAGGACTGGATGTATGAGACCACCTTCCGCCCTTCAGCCGCGGAACTGGCAGCCAGCAACCAGGATATGGTCTTCAAGGGCCTTGACACTTATGCAGATGTATATCTTAACCACCGGCGCATTTGTCAGGCCGACAACATGCACCGCGAGTGGCGTTGCAACGTCAAAGGTATCTTGCAGGAGGGTGACAATCTCTTGGAGATTTACTTCCATTCGCCAGTAAAACTCAATGTACCGAAGTTTGATGCCCTGCCTTACCGCCACAACACCGGCCCCGACCACTCCAAGACGGGTGGGCTTTTCGACAAGACCATATCACCCTTTGCCCGTACCGCAGGCTATGAGTATGGCTGGGACTGGGGGCCACGTCTGGTAACCTTCGGCATATGGCGTCCCGTTAGTCTCGAAACGTGGAGCGGCACCCGCATTGCTGATGTCTGGTATCAGCAGAAAGACGTGACGAAGCAGCGCGCACAGTTGCGGACCGTAGTTGAGATAGATGTAGACAGCGTCATGCTTGGCGGCATACCTGCTGAGGTCACCGTCACTGCCGACGGCAAACCAGCCGCTAAGACCGTCACAACGCTCCACCCCGGCAAGAACACCGTCACACTCGACTACACCATCCGCTCGCCCCGTCTCTGGTGGACCAATGGTCTTGGCAAGCCCAACCTCACGCGGATGCAGGCTTCCATCTCCATCGGTTCCGTATGTTGCGACTCTGTTGCGACTCTCGTCGGCTTGCGCTCTCTGAAACTCCATAACGACAAGGACCGATATGGCCACAATCTCTATTTCGAACTCAACGGCGAACCGCTCTATGCCAAAGGCTCCAACATGATACCCAACGATAACTTCCTTAGCCGCGTCACTGATTCCACTTACTGTAAAGTAGTAAAAGACGCTGCCGACGTGAACATGAACATCATCCGAGTATGGGGTGGTGGCATCTATGAGGACGATGCCTTCTACCGTGCCTGCGACTCGCTGGGCATCCTCGTCTGGCAGGATTTCATGTTTGCCTGCACCACCTACGAGGTAGACTCTGCCTTTCTCGAAAACATCCGTCAGGAAGCCATATATAATGTGAAGCGACTGCGCAACCATGCTTGCATGGCTGTCTATACCGGCAACAACGAGGCACAGGATGTGTGGTTCGGCTGGGGCAACAAGAAGAAATATTTCGACGAACTGGGTCAGGGCGAACGCGTATGGAAGATGCAGCACCAGATTTTCTATGAGGTATTGCCGGAAGTGGTCAAGGAATACGGTGGCGGTACGCCCTATCGCCCCTCTTCACCCTGGGCCTTCGAGAATACGCCAAGCGACGGAATCAATGGCGATGACCACTACTGGGGTGTATGGCACGGCGGCGATCCCATCGAGGCTTACTTCGACCACCATGTGCGTTTTGAGTCAGAGTATGGCTTCCAGTCGTTCCCGGAATACGAGAGCGTGCTGCTCTACAATCCCGACCCACGCGATCACAATATATATTCAGAAGTGATGATGGCCCACCAAAACGCCGGTACTTATGCCAACCGCCGCATTGAGGAGTACATGGCCCGCGACTATCCCGTGCCCGCGGACTTCCAGCAGTTTCTCTATATGAGTCAGGTCTTGCAGGCCGATGCCGTAAAGACTGGCATGGAGGCCTTTCGCCGCGACCGTCCCTACTGCATGGGCGGCATCGTTTGGCAGCTGAACGACTGTTGGCCTGTAGCCTCTTGGAGCAGCCGCGACTACTATGGCCGCTGGAAAGCCCTGCACTATGTCACGAGAAAAGCCTACGACGACATACTTGTCTCGCCACGTGTCACCACGCCTGTGATTCCACTTGCTTCAGAGGGTAGGGTAGGGGCGCCCGCCTCCAATCAGGTAGCTGCCCTCCCTGACTATGACAAGGGCCATGACACCCACATCGCAGAGACAGTGGCCGACGGTTCTCCTATCGGTAAAGTCCTCGAACTGAAATTGGTCAACGACCGACGTAGCGCGGCACGTGGTTCCATGCGCATCCAGACCCTCACCCTCGACGGGCGGAAGGTCTATGAACAGAAGCGCACGCTCACACTTCCAAAAAACAGTGCCACTGATGCCGTCACCCTTCCGATAGCAGATATACTCGGTGGCCAGCAGCCTGAGGATGTCGTCTTCTACATCACCTTCGATACCGGTGACAAGAGCTACTACAACATAGCTTACCCTGTGCGCCAGAAGCAAATGCATTATCGTCCTGCCCATATCACCCGAACCGTCATTCCGGCGGCCGATGGCTATGACATCACGCTCTCCACAGACATCTTTGCCCGTGCCGTCTTCCTGAAGGTCAAGGGTATCGACCATTTCTTCTCCGACAATTACTTCGACCTGCTCCCCGGGCAATCGCGTACCATACATGTGCGTACCTCTAAACCGCAGCAGCAGTTTGAACAAGAATTAGAGATAACCAGCCTCGGCGATGTTTTTCTAAGTAAGATTTTGCCAAAGGAATATAAGAATAAAGGAATTTAAAACTAAAAACAATACGACAATGAAATCAACCAGAACCCTCGTATGGCTTGTGGCAATGCTATTCTCAGCCATGACGACACTATGTGCCGCAAACGAACAGATTATCGTGGAGACTCAGGGCACCAGTTTGGTCTACCGCGTCGGTGAAGACGGACGGCTCTACCAGATTTACTTGGGCAAGCGCCTCTCCGTTCCCAGCGACTACGCCCAACTGCCACGGGGCAAGGAGGCCTACCTGACCCACGGCATGGAAGACTACTTCGAACCAGCTCTCCACGTAGACCATGCCGATGGCAACCCTTCTACGTTGCTGACTTATCGGGGGCACACAACAACGGTTGCTGCCGACGGTGCCAGGGAGA
Organism: Acutalibacteraceae bacterium; assembly: GCA_963599475.1. Lineage (GTDB taxonomy): Bacteria > Bacteroidota > Bacteroidia > Bacteroidales > Bacteroidaceae > Prevotella. The sequence goes on from CAVBXH010000094.1 coordinate 4,347, forward strand.
CCGTCATTACCCTCTCCGATCCCGTTTACCAAACACAGGTGAAACTCCATTTCCAGGCTTATGCCAAAGAGGATGTCATAAAGACATGGACGGAGATTACCAGCCGCGAGAAGAAACCCGTCGTGCTGGAAAAATACGCTTCGTCGCTGCTTCACTTCTATGCTCCGCATTACTATCTTACGCAGTATGACGGCGACTGGGCCAGCGAGGTGAAGGCCCACGACCAGGAACTCTTTTTCGGCAAGAAAGATCTCGACACCAAACTGGGTTCGCGCGCCAATATGTTTACGCCGCCCTTCTTCCAGGTGGCGATTGGCGCCCCTGCCACGGAAACACAGGGGCAGGTGCTTGTGGGCACACTTGGCTGGACGGGAAACTTCCGTTTCACCTTTGAGGTAGACCAGTTGGGACATCTCCGCGTGTTGAGCGGCATCAACCCCTACTACTCGCAGTACACCCTCGCCAAGGGCGAGACTTTCCGCACCCCTGAGTTTATATTCACCCTCAGTCTGCAGGGCAAGGGACAGGCCAGCCGCAACCTGCACCGCTGGGCGCGCAACTACCAGGTGAAGAACGGCAATGGCGACCGTATGACGCTGCTCAACAACTGGGAGGCTACCTACTTCGATTTCAACGAAGAGAAGCTCTGCCAACTGATAGCTGGAGCCAAGCAGTTGGGCGTTGACATGTTCCTGCTCGACGACGGCTGGTTTGCCAACAAATATCCACGCAACGGAGACACACAGGGTTTGGGCGACTGGAAGGAGACTGCCGACAAGCTGCCCAACGGCATTGGGCGCCTGACTGAGGAGGCCAAGAAGCAGGGCGTGAAGTTCGGCCTGTGGATAGAGCCGGAGATGGTCAACCCCAAGTCAGAACTATACGAGGAGCACAAGGACTGGGTCATAACGTTGCCCAATCGTCAGGAGTACTACTTCCGCAATCAGCTAGTGCTCGACCTCAGCAACCCAAAGGTACAGGATTATGTCTACGGCGTGGTAGATGGTCTGATGACAAAATACCCCGACATTGCCTTCTTCAAGTGGGACTGCAACAGTCCCATCACCAATATCTACTCTAACTATGAGCGTCTGCAATCCCACCTCTATGTAGACTATGTGCGCGGCCTCTACAAGGTGCTCGACCGCCTGAAGGCCAAGTATCCCGACCTGCCCATGATGCTGTGCTCTGGCGGTGGTGGACGTACCGACTACGAGGGTCTGAAATACTTTACCGAGATGTGGCCCAGCGACAACACCGACCCCGTGGAGCGTCTCTTCATACAGTGGGGCTACTCGCAGGTGTTCCCATCGAAGGTGCAGTGTGCCCACGTCACCACATGGAACCGCGATGCCAGCATCAAGTTCCGCACAGAGGTGGCAATGATGGGCAAGCTCGGCTTCGACATCAACCTGCACGACCTCTCTCCGACAGACCTCACTTGGTGCCAGCGGGCCATCAAGACCTACAACCGTCTGAAGACCGTCATACTCGATGGCGACCAGTATCGTCTTGTGTCGCCCTACGACGGCAACCACACGTCAACCTCCTATGTTGCCGCAGACAAGAGTCGTGCCGTGGTGTTTGCCTTCGACATCTATCCCCGTTACGCCGAAAAACTCTACAACGTGGTGCTGCAGGGCCTCGACCCTACTGCCACTTACAGCGTTCGCGAGATAAACCGCACCAACGGCACCGACGGCGAAATAAAGGCTTACAGCGGTGACTACCTGATGACCGTAGGCCTTCCACTGTTCACAACTAACAAACTGAGCAGCAGAATCTACGAGGTAAACAAGAGGTAACATGAGAAAGCTGCTATCGGCTAAGACTTCTTGAGTATTATTGTTGTCCGCTAAAACTTTTTTTGAGCATAAAAAATAGGGCTGTATTCCTCGCTTGGAATCCAGCCCTATTTTGTCACGTCTGTTTTATTCTATTTCACGCAGCTTTGGCTTTTATATTGCGACGGCGTGACATTGTACATCGACTTGAACACACGCGTGAAGTGGGACATGTCGTAATAACCCACGCTGCGTGCCACCTCGTTGATGGGAACATTCTTGTCGTTGTCAATCATCCTCTTTGCCGTAAGCATCTGTATGCGGCGGATATAGAACGCCGGTGTTTCGCCGGTTATGGTATTCAGTTTTCTTCGCATTTGCTGGCCGCTCATGCAAAGTTGCGACGCGATGTTGTCGACCGAAAGGTCGCCGGTGGGCATGGTTTCCGTAACGACATTTGTCAGTTTTTCCAGGAACTCACGCTCGTTCTTCTGCAGGCTTTGCTCGGGTTTCTCCTGTCTCTCTTCCACGGCATTGGAGTATTTCTCGCGCATCAGCCTTTGCCGGCGGAGCAGGTTCTCGATGGTAACGGTCAGTTCGTCGGCGTTGAACGGTTTGCTGATGTATGCGTCGGCACCTGTCGTGAGGCCTTGCAGACGGTCGCGGTCTGTGCTTTTGGCCG
>CAVBXH010000095.1:0-6728 GCA_963599475.1 Acutalibacteraceae bacterium
AAAATCGTATGAACAAAAAGTTTTTTAACTTATTGCTGATGGGAGCTCTCGCAGTAGCGTCCATTGGCACAGTTTCATCCTGTAAGGACTACGATGACGACATCAACGGCCTGCAGGAACAGATTAACAAACTGGCCACCGCCAGCGACCTTGAGGCCAAGGTGTCCGAGCTGAAGGGACTCATCTCCACCAACTCGAGCAACATCTCCAGCCTGCAGACCGCTGTAGCCAAGGCTACCACTCTGGACGAGGTGAAGGAATACATCGCCTCCTGCGACTTCGCTGACAAGAAGTACGTGACCGACGCCATCAAGACACTTGAGGACGGTGACATCGCCAACATTAAGAGCACGCTCCAGAAGGTGCAGGATCAGCTGAAGAAAGACGGCGAATCGCTGGACGACCTCGACGAGCGCCTGACCGCTGCAGAAAAGACACTGAAGACGCTGAACGAGACCACTCACCCCAACGACATGACTGCAGTCAACAAGAAGGTGACCGCCATCGAGAACGATCTGGCTGCAGTCAACAAGAAGGTGACCGCCATCGAGAACGAGCTGAAGGACATCATCGGTGAGTACACCACCATGGTGACCGACGTAGACCTCTACACCACCAGCGCTAGCCGCTACTGGTCGAACGGACTGCCTGACAAAAACCTGCTCTTCGTGCGGGTTGCCAGCGAGCAGACCACGAAGTTCCCGGCCGACGCTAACGTCGCCAACAGCCAGATTGAGTTCAGCGCAGAGAAAAAGAACGTGACCACCACCGACTCGCTCGTGATCCGCGTGTCTCCCACCAACGCCGAGCTGACCACCAGCAACATCTCGCTGATCAACTCGCAGGGCAAGGAGCTCACCGGTCTCGTGGACGTGCAGAGCGTGAAGCGCTACAACAAGCTGATCACTGGCGCTACCCGTGCCGCCGCTGATGGCAACGGCCTCTGGACCGTCACCTTCAAACTGAAGGACGGCGTGAACCTCAGCGAGTTCGAGGCCGCCACACTGAGCAGCAACAACTACATCCAGTTCGCAGTGGCTGTCAAGAACACGGCCAGCAGCGACACCCGCCGCGTCATCTCCGCCTACGACGTTACCGCCAAGGGTTCCTCTTATGAGCCTGCCAACAATGACTTCATCGCACAGGGCAACGACGGCAAGTGGAGGAACATCAGGGAGCTCCGCAACCGCTTCTACTACTCGGACGCTACACATTACGGTGCTTTCAGCCAAGAAACCGAAGAGTCTAAAGCTGGTGTGAAGGAACTGGCGTGGGCCGACAACACACCGTACACCGCAGAGAACGCTGCCTCCCACGTGGACCTGGACCGGTCTGACGTACGTTCTGCAGCTAGAAAGGTTCTCCTCCCCGTTACCCTGGGCCAGAAGATCAACATCTGCGTAGGTGCTACCGTAGGTGCCGACAACATCCCCACATACTACAACACTGCTACGGGCCGCGGCTATGTCATCAAGGGCTTCTATGTAACCCTCGACACGGACTTCGCCATCGAGTCTGCTCCGTCTGAGCTGAACGCTTGGGCTAAGTACAGCTACGAGAATGTGGGTGTCACCACCAGCACGGGCAAGATTGCCCAGAAGGCTACCATGATCTACGGCAACGAGGGCTACATCACCATCAACGCACTCGACGACACCAACGTGAAGGGTGACATCATCGGCTTCCGCGTTTACGCCGTGAACCTCGACGGTACACTCGTTGACCCGGACGGACGCGCCTTCTACGTGAAGGTGGGCGAGACCAAGGACGCACAGAGCGCCGAGGCCAACGCTACCATTGCCGACAAGAAGCACTTCACTTCTGACGCCACTACCTCCAACTACTATGCTGACTTCACCGTGAGCGACAGCTTCAACTTCAACATCGACGGTGCCAAGCTGAACTCCCTCAAGTGGACGGTCAACGAGTACAACAACCCCGGTGACCTGGGCAACGATCCCAAGGTGCCGACTACCTCAGACTTCGCTGTGGATTACCTTGACAAAGACGGCAATAGCGAAATGACTATATCTAAGATCAAGACCATGAGGGTTTACCTGCTCGATCCGCAGAAGTTCGTGGACGGTGGCACATACACCCTGAACGCTACGCTCAGCGACGCTACCCACGAGGTGCGCGACTTCACCGTGCAGTTCACCAAGGTGATGCCGACCGCCGACGACGTGATTACCCTCAACTATGTTGACGAGGGCCTGGTTGCCACCAACATCTTCTCGAACACCGATGAAAACAATTCTGATATCTACAAAATTACCGTAGGCGATGTTGTTAAGTCTAAGGAGTTGGGTGATTATCTGACCGACCTGAGTGACCAACACTACGAGCTGTGGTTCAGCGACCTGGAGGTGGAGATGAAAAACATCCAGTACAGCACCCCTTGGGGAGTTTCCTACAAGTACGTGATTGATAAGAAGAACATCGACGGCAAGGCTCACGACATCAACTACGCTTACGACTTCGGTAAAATCAGCTTGACCCACAACTATGTGACGGGGGGTTGGAACGATCCGAGCGACTACTGGAAGACTTCCCCCGACACGAAGATCATGAACTTCAAGACGTGGCTGGACTTCTCTACACTGGCATGGGCTACTCCTGCAGCTTCTAATAATGTGATTACTTGGTACGCTGGTGCCGGTTCACCAGCTGTAACCCAAAAGATTACAACTGATAAGATTATCATGACGAACACGCTGCTTGGCCGCTTCAACAACACGACGGGAAGTCCCGTGACGCTGAAATCTCTGGCTGAGTACGCCCTGATTAAGGATGTTAAATTCAGCAACGCCGCATTCAAGGTAAGTCTCTTCTACTCACAAAGCGGTTCTACTGATAACACGATTTTGTTTGATCAGGTGACCGGAACCACGCTGACTACCACAACCGGAGATCTGACCCTCACGCTGGCTGACTGCTTCGGCCACACGGTGGACTTCACGCTGCCTGTGACGATTAAGAGGTATTAATTCTGGCACACAGAGAACAAACGACAATAGGGGCGCGCGCATTTTGCGTGCGCCCTTTGTCATAAACGACCATTTAAGATGAGAAAGTCATTATTTGCAGCAGTCGCCGCCGCACTGGCCGTCACGCTGGCCGGATGCAGCGACAAACCGAAGAGCTACACTGGCGTGGTCAAGAGCCTGACGGACACCACCCTCGTGGCCTCCGCAGCAGGACGCGACGCCACCTTCGGCATCACCAAGGCCGAGGTGACCAACGGCGCCATCATGCCCGGCGACTCAGTGCAGCTGTACTACATCGGCGACCCGGACGACAAGGACGCACAGGCCCTCGTCATCCGACTGATTCCGCGACCCGGAACGGTGGTCGACGCGGTCTACGACCCCAACAAACCGCTGTTGACAAAGCCGGCAGGGAATGAATAATTAATAATTAATAATTAAGAATTAATAATTAAGAATTATGATGAAGAGATTTTTTGCGGCTGTGGCTGTTTTCGCCACTGCTGCCACGGCCTCGGCGCAGGCCACCTATACCGCCGCGAACGGCGACGAGTACACGTTCAACCGCCACTGGTTCCTCAACCTCCAGGGCGGCGCACAGTACACGCTGGGCGAAGCCTCGTTCTCCGACCTCCTCTCGCCCAACGTGCAGCTGAGCCTGGGCTACCAGTTCTCGCCCGTCATCGGCCTGCGCGGCCAGGTGAACGGCCTGTGGAGCAAGGGTGGCTTCAACGGCTACATGGGTAAGGACGGCAACAGCGCGCCCTACACCGCCAACTACAAGTACAACTACGTAGCACCGGGTCTCGACCTCATGGTCAACCTCTCCAACCTCATCTGGGGCTGGAACCCGGAGCGCACCGTCAGCCTCACCGCCTTCGTGGGTGGTGGCGTGAACGTGGGCTACGGCAACGACGAGGTCAACGAGATTGCCGCCGGCGTGCAGAACAAGAGCAACTACCTGCTCGACTACGTCTGGGACGGCACGAAGGTGCGCCCCTTCGGGCGCGCCGGTCTGGACCTTGACTTCCGCCTGTCGAAGAAGGTGAGCATCACCCTGGAGGGCAACGCCAACATCATCTCCGATAAGTACAACTCGAAGAAGGCTGGCAACAGCGACTGGTACTTCAACGCCTTGGCCGGCCTGCGCATCAACCTCGGCAAGTGCTGCACGAAGAAGGCGAAGCCGGCTCCGGCAGAGCCCGCTCCCGTGCCTGCCCCCGCCCCCGTGGTGGAGGAGAAGCCCGCCCCTGCCCCCGTTGTGGAGCCGCAGGTGGAGGAGATCCGTCGCGACGTGTTCTTCGTCATCAACTCCAACACCGTCACCGCTGCCGAGCAGCAGAAGGTGAAGGAGGTGGTGGACTACCTGAACCGCTACCCCGAGGCCAAGGTCATCGTCACCGGCTATGCTGATGCCGGCACGGGCAACGACGCCATCAACGACCGCATCGCCCAGCGCCGCGCCGACGCCGTCACAAAACTCCTCACGGAGCAGTACGGCATCGCTGCCGACCGCATCACCACGGCCTCCAAGGGTGCCCGCGTCCAGCCGTTCCAGGAGAACGACAAGAACCGCGTCACCATCATGACCGCCAAGCCCTAATGGCCGCACGGCACGATAAACCCAATGGGGGCAGGATTTTCCTGCCCCCATTTTCGTGTCTGTATGGTTTGTCGGCGATGGGCTGAGTCGTAAATCGGCGGTGGATGGGCTGAAAGCCCTATAGTACATAGCCCAGGGCAACGCCCTGGGTTTTGTGTTCGCGTGTGTATACACGCCCTGTAAGGTAGGCTGGACCTCGGAAATAAAAGAAAAAAAACATTTTTCTTTGTATTTCGCTCGGTTTGCACTACCTTTGCAGGGCAAAGTAGAACGTTTGAAGTTTGGAGGACGGAATGGACACGAAGAGAAAAGACAATTTCTTCTTGAAGATGATGGAAATCAAAAAGGAGATAAGAGATTGTGTACAGCACAAAGGCAACCTGCATCAAATAGAGGAGCAGCATGGCATCAAGTTCGCAAAACCCCTATGAAATCAATGAAGAGGGGCTGCGCGACTATACCTTCGTCAACCGCGACGGCATAAAGTATCATGCCTCGTTCTATTGCGTAGAGCCTTTGTATCCGCAATTTTCCGACACATACTCATTCAGCATCGAGACGGAGGATAGCAGGGCACATCCCATAGACCCAAGGATTGCCCTCACCGTGGTGGAGATTCTGAACCGTTTCTTTGCCGTCAACACGAATGCCATGATTATGGTGTGCGACAGCACGGACGGGAAGGAATTTAAGCGTCGTAAACTCTTCGACAGGTGGTTTGAACGTTTTTCGAACAACACTATCCTCAAATACGACGCTTCTGCACCGCTCGAAGAATACCAACTGTTTATATCGCTCTATATGCGCAAAGACAATCCGAACAAGGAATCTCTATTGCGTGCCTTCTCCAAACTGATGGAAGAAGACCTGTATGGTATAGGGATTTAGCGGATGGGCTGAATTGAAAATCGGCGGCCGAAGGGAAAGCCAAGGCCCTATAGATGGGCTGAGAGCCCAACAACTCCATTATCATGGGCTGAAAGCCCTATAGTCCATAGCCCAGGGCAACGCTCTGGGTTTTGTGTTCGCGTGTGTATACACGCCCTGTAAGGGCATAAGTACATAAACCGGCACGCACTATACTATGGACTTATGCCCTTTCAGGGCGGGGGTTGATGATCCCGTTGTACCCAGGGTGTTGCTTCGCTTGCCCTGGGCTATGGAGTTTCTGCCCCTACAGAGCGGCCGAAGGTAGGCTGCACCTCGGAAATAAAAGAAAAAACACATTTTTCTTTGTATTTCGCTCGGTTTGCACTACCTTTGCCAGCAGGAATTAGAAAACAGACGTCTTATGGCAGAAAACGTGCGTTGCTACCCGGTCGGCATACAGACCTTCGAGAACATTCGGGAGGGGAATTACCTCTATGTGGACAAGACCCAATACATCGTGGACTTCCGCAAGAAGCAGATGAAATATGTCTTTCTGAGCCGCCCGAGGCGGTTCGGCAAGTCGCTGTTCGCCTCCACGCTCCACGCCTACTTCGCCGGAAAGAAGGAACTGTTCGAGGGACTGGCCATTGCCGACTATGAGAAGGAGTGGGTGAAGCACCCAGTGCTGCACTTCGATATGAGTGGCGGCAAGCACATGGAGAAGGAACAGTTGGAGCGGTATCTGCTCTATATTCTAAAAGACCAAGAGCAGATGTTCGGCCTGCACAGCGACAAGCAGGATGCTAATGTTCGCTTGACGGATCTGGTAATGACGGCCTACCGGCAGACGGGACAAAAGGTGGCGGTCATCATCGATGAGTACGACGCACCGCTTTTGGATGTGGTGCACGAGGAGACGCAGCTGCCCGTGCTCCGCGACGTGATGCGCAACTTCTACAGTCCGCTGAAGAAGCTCGACCCCTACTTGGAGTTCACGTTCCTCACCGGCATCACGAAGTTCTCGCAACTCAGCATCTTCAGCGAGCTGAACAATATCAAGAACATCTCCATGGACGAGGCGTATGCTGGCATCTGCGGCATCACGGAGGACGAGCTGCTCACGCAGATGTCGGTGGACATCGACCTGTTGGCCGACAGGCAGAAGCTCAGTCGCGAGGCGACGATAGCGAAGCTGAAGGCACACTACGACGGTTACCATTTCACGTGGCCGTCGCCCGATGTGTTCAATCCCTTCAGTCTGCTGAACT
>CAVBXH010000096.1:0-6676 GCA_963599475.1 Acutalibacteraceae bacterium
ACAACAAGTTGCTGGACCGCAACAGCCTCGTGGCACACAGTAGCGAGAAGAACCCGCTGGTGGCCGAGATGGATGCCTCCCTCTCCGCCATGCGCAACGCACTGGTCAACTCCATCGACAACCAGCTGGTGGCCCTTAACGCACAGATCCGCAGCCAGCAGGGCACCAGCGGCCAGGCCACCTCGCAGATTGCCTCCAACCCGCAGCAGGCCAAGTACCTGCTCTCCGTGGAGCGCCAGCAGAAGGTGAAGGAGACGCTCTACCTCTACCTACTGCAGAAGCGTGAGGAGAACGAGCTGTCGCAGGCCTTCACCGCCTATAACACGCGTGTCATCACCATGCCCAGCGGCAGTCCGGAGCCCACCGCCCCTGTCCGTCGCAACGTGCTGCTCATCGCCTTCGCCATCAGTCTATTGCTCCCCGTCTCTGCCATCTTCGTTCGCGAGAGCATGAATACCACGCTGCGCGGCCGCAAGGACTTGGAAGGCCTCTCCGTGCCGTTCATCGGCGAGATACCGCTCTATGTCCCGCGCAAGAAAGGCTTGCTGCGTAGGAGGCCGAAGGAGAAAAAGACCATTGTCGTCCGTGAGGGTAGCCGCGACATCATCAACGAGGCATTCCGCGTGCTGCGCACCAACCTCGAGTTTATGGCAGACAAGGGGGCTTCGTCGACCGTCATCGCGCTGACATCGTTTAACCCCGGCAGCGGCAAGTCCTTCCTGGCATTGAACACCGCCGTCAGCCTCGCCATCAAAGGCAAGCGTGTCCTGCTCGTCGACGGTGACCTGCGCCACGGATCCGCCTCGCAGTATGTCGGTTCGCCCGATACGGGACTCAGCGACTACTTGGGCTATAAAGTCGACGACCTTGACAGCCTGATTGTTGCGGATACCGAGCATGATCATCTCCATATTCTTCCCGTCGGCACGAACCCGCCGAACCCCACCGAGCTGCTGTTCAGCGACCGGATGCAGCAGGTGGTGGATACCGTGCGCGGACGCTATGACTATGTGCTGATTGACTGTCCGCCTGTCGAGATTGTTGCCGATACGCAGATTATCGAGAAATTCCTCGACCGCACCGTCTTTGTCGTGCGTGCCGGACTCATGGAGCGTAGCATGCTGCCTGAACTGGAGAAACTCTACAAGGAAAAGAAATACAAGAACATGGCTGTCGTTCTCAATGGCACCATAGGCAGTGGCAGTTACCATCGCTACGGTTATCGCTATGGCTACCGTTACGGCTATCACTATGGCTACGGCTATGGCTACCACTATGGTTCGAATAAGAAGCATAGGGGGGAGTAACTGGATGGTTATCAAGTGACTGACAATTCTTAATTCTTAATTCTTAATTCTTAATTCTTAATTATTAATTATTAATTATTAATTCTTAATTCTTAATTCTTAATTCTTAATTATTAATTAAAAGATGTGGCCCTTTAGTAAGCGCACGAGTCTGGTCGGTAGCGGACTCTTCCGAGGCTTCACCGACTGGCACTCGCACCTGTTGCCCGGTGTGGACGACGGCGTGGAGACTATGGACGAGACGCTGGACATTCTCCATCTGTATGAGGTGCTGGGTGTGGAGACCGTGTGGCTCACGCCCCACATCATGGAGGACTGCCCCAACGCCACGACGGCCCTGCGCGCTCGTTTCGCGGAACTGCAGGCCGCCTACAAGGGTCCCGTCCGGCTGCACCTCGCCGCCGAACACATGCTCGACACCCTCTTCGAGGAACGCCTGGAGCAGAACGACCTGCTGCCGCTGGGCGAGGAGGGCGACCGCCTGCTCGTGGAGACCTCCTACTTCAATCCCCCTATGGGACTGACCGACCTCCTGCAGCGCATCAAGTCCAAGGGCTATCATCCCGTGCTGGCGCACCCCGAGCGGTATGTCTATATGGACACGCCCCACTACCGGCGGCTGAAGTCCAGCGGTGTGCTGTTCCAGCTCAACCTCCTCTCCCTCGTGGGACTGTACGGCAAGTTGGCGCGCCTAAAGGCCCGCCAACTGCTGGAGAAGGGCTACTACGACCTCGCCGGCACCGACCTCCATACCCTCGACGTACTGGAGACCGCCGTGCAGCAGAAACTGGATGAAGAAACACTCAGACAAATACATAAACTGACATGAAAGGAATCGTTTTAGCTGGCGGATCGGGCACGCGTCTGTACCCGATCACCAAGGGTATCTCCAAACAGTTGATGCCTATTTATGACAAGCCCATGGTGTATTACCCCATCAGTGTGCTGATGCTTGCCGGCATTCGCGACATACTGATCATTTCGACCCCCTATGACCTGCCGGGCTTCGAGCGTCTGCTTGGTGATGGTTCAGACTATGGTGTGCGTTTCACGTATGCAGAGCAGCCGTCACCCGACGGTCTGGCACAGGCCTTCACCATCGGCAGAGCATTTATTGGCGACGACAGCGTATGCCTCGTCTTGGGTGACAACATCTTCCAGGGCAACGGCTTTACCGCCAAGCTTAAGGAGGCGGTGCGTGCCGCAGAGGAAGATCGAAAGGCCACCGTCTTCGGTTATTGGGTGAACGACCCGGAACGTTATGGCGTAGCGGAGTTCGATCGGGAAGGCAACTGTCTGTCGATAGAAGAGAAGCCTGCAAATCCAAAGAGTAACTATGCCGTGGTAGGCCTGTATTTCTATCCCAATAAGGTGGTGGATGTGGCAAGCTCCATTAAACCTTCGGCACGTGGGGAATACGAGATCACGACTGTCAACCAGGAATTCCTGAAGGACGGTGAACTGAAGGTGCAGACACTTGGTCGTGGCTTCGCATGGCTCGACACCGGCACGCACGACTCGCTTTCGGAAGCCTCCACCTACATCGAGGTGTTGGAGAAGCGCCAGGGACTGAAGGTGGCTTGCCTGGAAGGCATCGCCTACCGACAGGGCTGGATTGACGAAGCACGGATGCGCGAGCTGGCAAAGCCGATGCTCAAGAACCAGTACGGGCAATACCTGCTGAAGGTGATTGATGAGGTAGAACAGACGGGTAACCCTAACTTAGACTAAAACAAAAAGAAGATATGGAAGTGATAAAGACAGCTATAGAAGGCGTGGTCGTCATAGAACCGAAGGTGTTCAACGATGCACGCGGCTATTTCTTCGAGAGTTTCTCGCAACGGGAGTTCGAGGAAAAGGTGCGCAAGATCAACTTCGTGCAGGACAACGAGAGCATGTCCAGCTACGGTGTGATGCGTGGCTTGCATTTCCAGCGGCCGCCCTTCACACAGAGCAAATTGGTGCGATGCGTGAAGGGCCGGGTGCTCGATGTTGCTGTGGACATCCGCAAAGGATCGCCCACCTATGGACAGCATGTCGCCGTGGAACTCACCGAGGACAACCATCGTCAGTTCTTCGTGCCACGGGGTTTCGCCCACGGCTTTGCCGTACTGTCGGAGACCGCCGTGTTCCAGTACAAGTGCGACAATTTCTATCACCCCGAGGCCGACGGCGGCATCTCCATCCTGGACTCCTCCCTCGGCATTGACTGGCAGATACCCACAGGGAAGGCCATTCTCTCGGAGAAGGACACGAAGCACGACCTGTTGAAAGACTTCGACAGTCCTTTCGACATCCGCGTCGACCTGTATGATTAATAAAGAAACATAGGTAACTCAACATTTCCAACCATGAACATCTTAGTAACAGGAGCCAACGGACAGCTCGGCAACGAGATGCGCCTCATTGGCAAGGAGAGTACCGATCGGTACATCTTCACCGACGTAAACCAGGTGGAAGGTCAGGAGACCCTCTTTCTGGACATCACCAACCTCGAAGCCATTCGCACGATGGTACGTGAGCACCGGGTGGATGCCATCGTGAATTGCGCTGCATGGACCAACGTGGACGGAGCGGAAGCTCCCGAGAAATACGGATTGGTTGAAAAACTCAACGCCACCGCCCCGGAGCATCTCGCCCGGGCCATGAAAGAAGTTGACGGTTGGCTGGTGCAAATCTCCACCGACTATGTGTTTGGCAAGGAACCCTACAACACCCCCTGCAAGGAGGACCAGAAGGGCACCCCGACGGGCGTCTATGGCGCCACCAAACTGTTGGGCGAACAGCGAATCATTGCCACCGGCTGCAAGTACATCATTCTACGCACGGCATGGCTCTATTCCGAGTTTGGAAAGAACTTCTGCAAGACCATGCTCCAGCTCACAGCCACCAAGCCAGCCCTGAAGGTGGTGTTCGACCAGTGCGGCACCCCCACTTACGCTTGGGACTTGGCTACCGCCATCGTCGCCGCCCTAAAGAATCCGCAAGAAGGCATCTACCACTACAGCAACGAGGGCGTATGCTCCTGGTACGACTTCACCAAGATGATAGCCGAGTACAGCGGACAGACCGCGTGCGACATCCAGCCTTGCCACTCCGCAGAGTTTCCAAGTCCGGTGACGCGTCCCGCCTATTCCGTACTGGACAAGACCAAGGTCAAGGAGACCTTCGGCATCAAGATTCCCTATTGGACAGAGTCGCTCAAGAAATGTATCAACAATCTAAAAAGTTAACATGAAGAATATTGTCATCACGGGCGGTGCCGGCTTCATCGGATCACACGTTGTCCGCCTTTTCGTCAACAAATACCCTGAGTACAACATCATCAACCTCGACAAGCTGACCTATGCCGGCAACTTGGCCAACCTCAAGGACATCGAGGACAAACCCAACTACGAGTTTGTCAAGATGGACATCTGCGACTTCGAAGGTTTCCTGCAACTCATGCAGGAGAAAGCCGTGGACGGCATCATCCATCTCGCCGCCGAGAGCCATGTGGACCGTTCTATCAAGGATCCCTTCACCTTCGCCCGCACCAATGTGTTGGGCACCTTGTCGCTGCTTCAGGCAGCCAAGCTCTACTGGGAGTCGCTGCCGGAGAAGTACGAGGGCAAGCGCTTCTACCACATCTCCACCGATGAGGTATATGGCGCCTTGCAGATGACCCATCCCGAGGGCATCAAACCGCCATTCACGACCAAGGCAAGCTCCGAAGAGCATCATCTGGCATACGGGGAAGACTTCTTCTACGAGACCACCAAGTACAATCCCCACTCTCCCTACTCTGCCTCCAAGGCCAGCAGTGACCACTTCGTGCGCGCCTTCCACGACACCTACGGAATGCCCACCATCGTGACCAACTGCTCCAACAACTACGGCCCCTACCAATTTCCAGAGAAGCTCATTCCACTCTTTATCAACAACATCCGTCACCGCAAGCCGTTGCCCGTCTATGGTAAGGGCGAGAACGTGCGCGACTGGCTCTATGTGGAAGACCATGCCCGCGCCATTGACCTCATCTTCCATAAGGGCAAGATTGCCGAGACGTACAACATCGGCGGTTTCAACGAATGGAAGAACATTGACATCATCAAGACCGTCATCAAGACCGTCGACCGCCTGCTCGGCCGCAAAGAAGGCGAAGACCTCAACCTCATCACCTACGTCACCGACCGTGCCGGCCACGACCTCCGCTACGCCATCGACTCGACGAAGCTCCAGCGCGAACTCGGCTGGGAACCCAGTCTCCAGTTTGAGGAGGGCATCGAGAAAACCGTTCGCTGGTATCTTGACAATCAGGAATGGATGGATCATATCACCAGTGGGGAATATGAGAAGTATTATGAGGAGATGTACCTTAGAGGGTAGAGACACATGATGGTGATATGGAAGAAAATGGGCAAGATGTTACAAAAGTTATGGAAGTATAGATGGATATTGCGTTCTATCTTACCCACTATATATTTTAACTTCAGGTATTTGCCTTTACAGCAGGCAGTATACTTACCCGTGTTTCTGTATAAGCCCAAATTCCTCCATAGTACAGGCAGGTTTGTAATAATGGGGGGGGTAACGCCTGGCATGATACAGTTGGGTAAAATGATGGTTCCTCTCTATCCCAATAATGGAATTACGATAGAAAATAATGGACTTATCGAGTTCCATGGCAGATGCGTTATCGGAAACAACTCCTTTATTTCCGTAAATAGGAATGGATATCTGCAAATAGGCGCAGGCTTTGCTGCAACAGCTTCTTTAAGGCTGACATCCTCTTGTGGCATCAGATTTGGGAACAATGTACTCATTGGTTGGGATAATCTGTTTATGGATACGGACTTTCATAGCATAAAATCTGTGGATGGGGACACCATTCCGACTTATGGCCAAATAGTTATAGGCGACGATAGTTGGTTAGGTGCGAAATGCGTAGTAATGAAGAACACCCACTTGCCTAAGAATGCCATTGTAGCTTCCAATTCCTTGCTGAATAAAGCATATAACAGTCCCGAAAAGAGCCTCTTGGCTGGGTCGCCAGCAAGGGTCGTAAAGACCGGTGTGTATCGAGTCAAGGATTTTACATTATGACAAAATCCTTTGCCAAGCGTAGTCGCTGTAGATGTATTGAATCAATTGTTATTTGAGCAAACAGAATAAGATACATCTGTTGGGAGTCAATAGTGTGTTAGCCGTAAATTCCGGCATCCTTTTAGCGGTAAAGCCTCAGGTATAAATCTCCTTATCAAGAGGAGACTCTGTTAACGTGTGGTGCACGGACAGGTACGCAGCCCACGAAGTGGGTCAGCGGTATATGTCTCTCTGACCCTGGGACGTGTATAGCCACAGTCATTAGTATGCGACCCGCGAAGTGG
>CAVBXH010000097.1:0-6342 GCA_963599475.1 Acutalibacteraceae bacterium
ACGCATTCTGATATCAGAATGCGTAAAGCTGGTAGGCTATGAATAATTCAGGTTAAGACAGCCTTTCTTAAATTACAAGCTTGCTTATCAGCTAAAAACGAATTTTGGAATATATATGAGACTATACCTTTATTTCTTACCAAACAGTTTATCGCTTTTGCCAAAAACAACTTATAAGCGTTCAATTTACCACCAAAAGCAATATTCAACTCCTTGTTTTTACGCATAACAGGTATTTCGCCAGCATGTTCTGCTTGATACAAGAAATACGGTGGATTTCCAATCACAATATCGAACCCGCCCTTCTCGAACACATCATTGAAGTAGGTATGCCATAGGAAGAACTGGCTGTTCGGGATTTCCAGTTCTTCTACGGCAGCCTGCACCTCTTTGTTGCCGGCAGCACAAATCTTGATATAGTCCTTCACATACTTGTCTATCTCCTGACGGCGCTGGGCACGGAGAGCGTGGTCGGTGATGTAGAAATACGACTTCACGAGGTCTTGGATGGTCTTCTTCACATCGGTCTCCTCAAAACCAAGCGACAGGACACCGCGTGTCTTCTTGGTATCCTTCCCCGTTTTCATCTCCTTGGAAGTTACGTTCAGGTCTACGCCCATAAAACTCTCCAGCAACGAGTTGCCCTGCATAATCTTGAAGTCGAGGTTAGGCAATGGCATGGGTTTCTTCTCATCGATGATGAGGGCGAGCCAGAAGCGGAGACGGGCGATATCCACGGCACCCTTCTCAATGTCCACACCATAGATATTGTTCTGGATGATGTGACGCTTGATGTCGGCGGCATTGTCCGGGTCAAAGATTTCGATGGCCTTGCGACAGGCATATAACTCACGGAGCAATCCCATGGGGAAAGCTCCCGAACCGATGGCAGGGTCGCAGATCTTCACGTCCTTCAACCTTTGGTCGATGGACTGAGCCAGTTCTGAAGAAGCTCCACCTAATTCTGCAACATCGTGGGTCTTCACAAAGTCGGCTATGTTTCCTTTTGTCTCCTCGTCTTCAATATCTGTTTGAAGATAGGCAATCAACGACTCCTGACACATATAGCGCACGATCTCCTTGGGCGTATAGAAGGCCCCCTTGTCCTTGTTGTCCTCCAAGAGGTTCTCGAATATCTTGCCCAGCATTTCCGGGTCTACGCCCACCTCGGCATCGTTCGGGTCGTTCTCGTCGATGGTGAAGTTGTAGCTGTCGAAGAAGTCGAACAACGACTGGAACATCCCTGCAGGGAAACGGGAACGGACATGGTCTATCTCCTCCTGCTGAAACAGGCCACCGTTGAGATAGGGAATTTCCTCTGCCTGTGGAACGAACCTCACGCCCACCCCGTTCACCAATGGCGCGGCATCCCTGTCCTCGGGCTTCGTGTTGAGCAAGCCGAAGAACATCGGCTCCAGTACCTTGTCGAGGAAGTCGCCCTTTACCTCGTCGGACGCGTCGTGGAAGAGGTCGTGCATATAGTGCTGGTTGCCTGCCAGCCATCCCTTGCTTTGCAGGAAGTAAAGGAACACGATGCGACCCATCATCTTCTTGATGTAGTCGCGCACCATCTTTTCATCGCCGCCAAAGGAAGAATAGAACTGCCCGTCAGGATCGCCGACCACTTGTTCCACCCACTTGTTGCCCCTCTTGACATACACCTTGCCCGTGAGGAACTTCACAAACTCGGCATACTGCTTGCGATATTCGTCGAAGAAATCGTCGGACAGTGCCTCCACGGAGAAGGCTTTCCTGATTTCCAGATACTCGTCCGCCCGTTCCTGCAAGTCGAGGAATCGCTGGACGGGCGTTTTGTAGAAAGCCTTTCCGTCGCCAAAGACGTAAGTGAAACGCTTGGTGCCGGTAGCCTCAGCGTCGCCCTTCAAGTCGCAGATGAGCGACAGCCGCCAGTTGGTGCCGTCATCGAACACCGCCAAGGCAGCGTCGAGGCCATAGCTGAGATAGGGACGGATGAGATTGCGAAGCCCCACCTTTCGCCGCAGCACCGAACCGTCCTCCATCGCATAATAGAAGAAGCCCAACTGATAGCCATCCTTGGTGGCCGTGCTTCCCAGAAAGTAACCCGACCTCTCTTCCGCATCCTCGTCCAGAGCCTCCGGCTTCATGCGCACCTTGTCGGCTTGGAAGTAATCCTGCAACACCATCTGCCACTTCGACAGATTGAACTTCGACTGGAAGAGTCGCAACAAACGATCTTTGGTATATGCCATAACCACTTTGTATTTTTTTTGCTTTTACACCTTATTATATATGTATGCTAAAGGAATGTCTCCGATACCACGATCTGCGGTTGCAGGATTTCCTCGTTGCGTTCCTCGTCCGTATCTAGCGGAATGTTGTACCGGTCATAGAGTTCATCCACCTTCGCCATCACCTGTTCGATGATGTCATCAGTCGATGGTTTCTGTTTCTTGATGGAGCGATGGAAGCCATTGATGCTGGCGTTGAGACCCGTGAACACACCCTGTTCCACGATTTTCATCAACTTGTCTATTCGTCCTTGACACTTCTCCGCATCGACCGTCTCCGTCACACTCACCGTGCGCTTCATGTTGCGGAGCGCACTCAGCACATCGCCCGTGGCCTTGTCTTTCTTGCGATTCGCCATCCTGTCGCCATCCACCACCAGGCTCACCACCTTTTGGTAAGACTGCAAGGCCAGCTTCACTTGCTCGTAATGGAAGTCCATCACCTTCATGAAGTCACCCGGTTGTTCGTCAATGCCCGCCCTCATGATGTCCATAGCGTCCAAGAACGGAATGGACTGAGGATTGCCGTCCTCTCCTACCCAATAGTATTCCACCTTCTGCGGAGAAGAGAGATACACGAGCGTGGAATGCTGCAATTCCTCTGCCGACACCTTCACATCATGGGACATCGCCAAGACCGCAGCCCCCTTCCTGACCGTTCGGCTCTTCAACGGCAGGGCCTTTATCTTGTTGTAGAGCTTGCGGTTGGTGCGATACAAAGCACGCGCCTCCTCCAAAAAATTCAAGTTCCTGTCCACGGCATCCTGCACGTTCGGATTGAACATCTGAAACTCCTTCACGATCTCCTCCCGGGAGTATATCTGCGCATCCTCGCCAAAGGCAGAATGGAAGCCCTGCATCTTGATGAGCGAGTTGCTGTAGAGATGTATCTCCTTGTTGCCCTGCGCAGAGGGATAGAACGTATAGTTGTATATCTTTTCGGCCACCGAACCGATACGGTTCACTCGACCGATGCGCTGCATCAGTCGGGTGGCGTTCCATGGCGAGTCGTAGTTGATGATGACGTTGGCACGATGCAGGTTGACACCCTCGGCAAGCACATCGGAAGTAATCACGATGTTGTAGTCGTTGGTCTGCTCGGGATAGTTGGCATCGAAACACTTGCGTATCATTTCCTGTCGGGTGGTTCGATTGCTGGCGCAAACATCCAAGATGTCCTGTCGATGCAACCGATCCTTCAGCTGCGCGGTGAGATAGTTGACCGTGTCCACGCTCTCCGAGAAAATCACCAACTTGCCTGTGGGGTTCAGCTTCTTGTGGAAAAGTTCGTGTTGCATCTTGTCGATGAAGAGTTCCAGCTTGGGATCCTCCTCGACGGCATCCCATTCTTGGCAGAGCGACCTCAACTTGTCGGCATCCTCATGGAGCATCTCCAGGAAGCGGGGATTGAAGTCGGGCATGGCAAACACTTTGTCCTCCACCACTAATCCCTTCTCGGCAACATACTCGATGATGCGATCCAGTTCCCACCCCTTGGCTTGCTTGTCCTTCACATCCACCTCTGGGGCAATGATGATCTTGTCGGCATCAAACATCTTGATCATATCTTCGGTGATGCGCAGGAAGGTATGGAGCGAACGGCGGAAGGCATAGAAACTGCTCTCCAGTCGCTTCACCATGTGGACGCGATAGATGCCTGTTAAGGTGCTTGCGATATGGGCTGCATTGGGATATTTTTCCCGTGCCTCACCTGTCAAGAACTCCACGGCACGGTAGCGCGCATAATGCAAGCCTTTTCCCTGCGGATAGGTGTCGGCATCATAGGAGTCGGTCAGCACTGCCATCGTATTGTAGAAAAGTTCGTCGAGTCCACCCTTCAACTCATACACCAGTTCGTTAGGCGGCAATATGTCGGGGAACACGATGTGCTGCTCCTCCAAGTCTTTTCTGTATGCCTCCACGTTCTTGATGTTGTTTCGGGTACGGCGCACCGTCACCTTGTCTATCACCTGCGTGCGAATCTGCTCGTAGAGTTCGTCGGTACGCTTGGCAAACTCAGCGTTTCGTTTGCCCTTGCTGTCCGCCTTTCGCTCACGCATCAACTTGTCGTATTCCTCTATCCATGGCGAGAATGCCGCCGGTAGGTTTTGGATGCCCTCGATGGTGGAGTAGCGTGCGTTTTGAAAGAGCAGGAGGAGATTCAAGAGATCGGAAGGACGGTTGTTGAGCGGTGTGGCAGAAAGCAGCATCACCTTCTTCTGCCGTCCCTTCACCATACCTTCGTTCACACGGGGAGTCTTGCAGATGAGCTGCAAGTCATCGTACCTGCCTGCCGTGGCGCCTCGGAAGTTGTGCGCCTCGTCCACGATGATCAAGTCGTATTCTCCCTTCTCCCGGAAGTTGCCCTCCCCAGCGATAATCTTGCCCAGTCTGCCGTTGCTCACAAACTGTGCATACCGCTTGATGCCAAAGAGCTTGAAGGTATCTGTCCAGTTCTTCTCCAGGGCTGGTGGATACACCACCAATACATTGGTGTACCTGCCATTCGCCTCGATGAACCGCTTGGCGATCATTGTGGCGACGATGGTCTTGCCGAGACCCACCACGTCGGCAAGGAAGAAACCGTTGTGCTGTATCAGCATCTGGTAGCCCTGTATCACGGCATCGTGCTGATAACGAATGTCCTTCACGCCGTCGGGCATCTCCATCGTGAAGTCATCCTCCACCTGTGAGCCGAAGGTTTCTATCAACACTTTCATATAGATTTCGTAGGGTGTTGGCAAAATGCCGAGGTGGGTCTTCGCCTTCATCTGCTCGATGTCCTTCATCTCCAGTGGCACGGCATCCTGCCAGAGTTGTTCAAACTCTTGCTTGCAGTAAGCCACGTCGTCATAGTCTTTCATCGCCACATTCAGCTCATAACGGTTGGTATCTGTAGTTCCCATCCCCGAGTCGGAGAGATTGGAGGAACCCATGATAACCCAACCGTCGGAGTGGGGATTGTGGTCTTCGGGCAGGAGGAGATAGAACTTGGCGTGCAGGTTCTTGCTGCGGTGGATGCGCATCTCCAGTTTTCCGTCCATCACGTCTTGGCAGAACTGTAGGATGCCCCGTTCGGTCTCCTCGTCATAGCCAGCATTCTTCACTTCCTCCACAAAATTTTTGGAGTATGCCTTGCGCACCTCGTCTTCGTCTATCTTTCCAAAGAAGAGACTGGACTGCTTGTGGAATATGTTGTCGATATTGATGCCCACCAATATCTGTATCTTCTTCACCTGTTCAAACTCCGCACGGAGTCTGAAGTAGCCGGAACTTCTGAAATAGCCCACCACGGCCTGAAAGGTGTGGAAGTCGAGCATATTGTGGGCTATCCCCCTAAACTTATCGAAGAGGGAATGGTCGGGCGTGTTGTTGAAAAACTTGGTGCTCATCGGACAGTTTTTCTTTATATTGTTAACTCCACCGACTCCCTAAGCAGAGAAAATTGTTATTAGGTTTGTTGCGCTATGATAAAAGAAAGGCGCAGGAGTCCTAATTGCTTCATGTATATTCTTTGCCTTTCAGGTACCTAGGAAAAATGACCTTAGCGTCAAAGAAAAGAAGCAACAGACACCTACGCCAATCTTGTATATATAGAACGGCACAAAGCATACCCCTCCATACGAAGGGGCACACCTGTGCCATGTGTATATACACGATGGGTAGACGTCCACCGCAGTCTTCATCTGAACGCTGTTTGAAATTTCCTAGGTTTCGAAAGGTCAGAAGAAAACGTTAGCAAACGTCTTTCTTTTTATGATAGGTCCGGCTTGGTTCTTTGTCGGCTGTCATCGCTTTGCCAGCCTCCCGAGCAAGACATCGGCAAAGGTACGAATAAGCGAAGAGAATACAAAATAAATACAAATTTATTTTTATTCTTGAGCGTGAGTACCTTCGACGCGCAGCTCTTCGGATGATTCTCGGCATACAGGGGTTGTTTTCATGCAACAGGCTATACCTATATTATGTGCGCGCGCGCGAGGAGACTTTCCGATTGAAAAAAACGGGAAGTGACCGTTGACTGCGATCAATGGCTTCATCCAAAACTGGATGGACCCTTTGACTGCGATCA
>CAVBXH010000098.1:0-6128 GCA_963599475.1 Acutalibacteraceae bacterium
TTACCATCAAGGATTACATAGAGATGTCAGACACTTACAAGCTCGCCTTTCCTAACGAGGAGGTACGAAAAGGCTTCTCCAATAGCCTCTTCCGCTATTATGCTCCAGATGGAATGGATGACCGTGACGCCATTTATATGGCATGGGCAAAGAACTTCATTCTGAGCAATGAGGACAACATGGAAGCATTCCTCCCTCATCTCCAGACTTTCTATAAGAAGTTCCCCTATACGCTGATAAACAACAATGAACGTCATTATCAAGCTGTGCTCTACACCATATTGTTAATCTTGGGTTGTGACGTTACCCCAGAGGTACCGACATCCGATGGCCGAATCGACATGGTGTTGAAGACCAAGCGTAGCATCTATGTGCTCGAACTGAAATACAAGAAGAATGCCGAGACGGCGATGGAACAAATTGAGAGGAAAGATTACGCAGCCGCCTTTGCCGATGACAGCAGAAAGAAGTATAAGGTAGGTATCAACTTCTCGGAAGACCGCAAGAGCATTGATGACTGGAAGGTGGAGGCACTGGCATAGGGGAATGCCTCTACTTGTATAATATTATCGAACACCAATAGCTCTTATATCATAAAAAAACCGACGCACGTAGACCTCGTGCGTCGGTTTCCAAGTGACTTATACTTATTTCATCTTCATCCCCAAGTGATACATGATGAAGCCGTAGATGTCGGCGGTCTCCTCCATCTGCTTGCTCAGCGGCTTGCCGCCGCCATGTCCAGCCTTGCTGTCGATGCGTATTAGGGTGGGGGCATCGCCGGCCTGTGCCTCCTGCAGGGCTGCGGCAAACTTGAAGGAGTGGGCAGGCACCACGCGGTCGTCGTGGTCGGCCGTGGTCACCATCGTGGCGGGGTAGCTCACGCCCTTCTTGATGTTGTGCAGCGGAGAGTAGCCTTTCAGGTATTCGAACATCTCCTTGCTGTCGGCACTTGTGCCGTAGTCGGGAGCCCAGTTCCAGCCAATGGTGAACTTATGGTAGCGCAACATATCCATCACGCCCACCTCGGGGATGCACACCTTGAAGAGGTCGGGACGCTGTGTCATGCAGGCTCCCACGAGCAGTCCACCGTTGCTGCCGCCCATGCAGGCCAGATGCTCCTTGTCGGTATACTTGTTGGCGATGAGCCATTCGCCAGCGGAGATGAAGTCGTCAAACACGTTCTGCTTCTGCATCTTCGTGCCTGCCAGATGCCAGTCCTCACCATACTCGCCGCCACCGCGCAGCACCACATAGGCATACACGCCACCATTCTCCAGGAAGGGGATGCGCATGGCGGAGAAGTAGGGCGGATAGGTGACATTGAAACCACCGTAGCCATACATCAGCACGGGGTTCTTACCGTTCTTCTTCAGACCCTTCTTGTAGGTGAGGAAGATGGGTATCTTCGTGCCGTCCTTCGAGGTGTAGAAGGCCATCTCTGAGGTGTAGTCGGCGAGTTTGAAGTTCACCTTCGGCGCACTGTAGAGTGTGCTCTTGCTGGTGGCGAGGTCATACTGGTAGACGGAACTTGGCACGGTGTAGGAGGTGTAGCTGAAGAACAGCTCCTTGCGCTCGCGCTTGCCGCTGAAGCTGGCAGAACCGATGCCCGGCAGGGCAATCTCACCGAGCTTCTCGCCCTTGATCGTGTAAAGGTAGGCGTGGGAGCAGTTGTCCTTGGTGTAGGAGAGCACCATCTTGTCGCCGTCCACGAAGGTCACATCCTCCAGCACGGCATCACCCTCGGCCACCAACTCTTTCCAGTCGCCGTAGCCAGGCTTGCCGAGCGTAGCCACCATCAGGCGGTACTTGGGTGCACCGGCGTTGGTGAGCATATAGATATTGTCGCCGATGCACTCCACGGGACTGTAGGTCTTGGAGCAGTCGCCCGTCATCTGGATGAACTGCGCATCGGGCTGGCGGAGGTCACGCACGTAGAGGTTGATGCCCTGATCCATGCCCGACTCGTAGAGGAACATCATCGTCTCCTCCTTGTTCACCCCCACGCTGTAGAAGCGCAACGGGTTGGCGGGGTTCTGGTAGAAGAGCCGATCCTGGCTCTGCGGCGTGCCTATCTTGTGGTAGTACACCTTCTGCACCTCGTTCTTGGCCGAGGTCTCCTTGCCCTTCTCGGGTGCATCGTAGGCACTGTAGTAGAAACCGTCGCCACACCAGGTAGCCCCCGTGAACTTTGCCCACACGATGTGGTCGTCGAGCAGTGTCTGGGTCTTCACGTCCATCACGTAGATTTCCTCCCAGTCACTGCCGCTGCGGGAGATGGTATAGGCGAAGTACTTGCCGTCGTGGCTGAAGGAGATGCCCTTCAGTGCCACCGTGCCGTCGTCGCTCAGCGTGTTGGGGTCGAGGAACACACGAGCCTCGCCACCCAACTGATCCATCTGGTAGAGCACGGCCTGGTTCTGCAGTCCGTTGTTCTTGTAGATGTACCACTTGCCGTTCTTCTCGAAGGGTATGTATTCCTTCCCGTAGTTGGACACCTGCTTGAGCCGCTTCAGGTATTTGGCACGCTGTGGTATCTTGGCGAGGTAGGTGTTGGTCACGGTGTTCTCGGCCTCCACCCATGCCGCGGTCACGGCACTGGTGTCGTCCTCCAATGGGCGGAAGGGGTCGGCCACCTTCACGCCGAAATACTCGTCCACGGTGTTGTCTTTAGGGGCAGCGGGATATTTCAGTCCCTGTGCCGTCATCGTCGTGGCTGTCATTGCCAGAGCGGAAGTCAGTAGGAATTTACTCATTTTACGGTTGTTGTTTCTATTTTTTGGTCCAAGGTGCAGATCATACCTCCGCTCACACTCTTGGCCTCATAGTCGCCGCAGAGGTCGTCAATGGTAAGCTCGGCGCTTCCGCTGCCCCAGGTGAAGTCGTCGTAGCCGTCGCCTAAATAGTTGCCGTCCTTGTCGTACAGGTACGTATAGAACCACACCTCACCCTGACGCTTGTCGCCTTCAAACCAGGAGTAGCCGCCGCTGGTATAGATGTAGACATATTTGTCGCTGCCAACCCAGAAAGGATAATAGCCGCCGTCTGCGGTGGCAAGTGGAGAAATTTCCGTGCCGCCCTCAGGTACAGTGAAGCTGATGCTGTAACCTTCCACGCCGTAGGGGGCTTCGATGGCGTAGCTACCGTCGTCGTAGGCCACGATGTCGGCGGTGAAGCTCTCGTTTAGGGCTGCTGAGAAATAGGTACCGATCTTGCGCCACCGTTCTGCCTTGGTGCGCTCAAAGGTGATGGTGGCGGTGGCGGAGTTGCTGTAGTCCTCATCCGTGCTGGTAGCGGTGATGCTGATGGTGTAGGTGCCGATGGCGAGATTGGTGAGCGTGATGCTATTGGTCTCCGTCTCTCCCGTCATGGTGTTTCCTTCGCCATCTTCATAGCTGTAGAGGTAGCTGGTGGCGTGCTCTACGGCAGGCCAGGAAATGGTCACGCCTCCATTGGCACTGCTGGACTCTGGCACGGGGGTGGCGAGTTGCGTCACTGCATTGGTGGAGGCGGTGATGGTGGCGATGGGCGAGGTGCTCCTGTCGCCCGTTACTGCTGCGAAGGCCCATACCTTGAGGGTGTAGGCGGTGTTGGGCGTCAAGCCTGTGGCGATGACCGATGTGGTCGAGGTAACATCGCCCAGCACCAGGTTCTCGTTGGCGTCATACAGTTCATAGGCGTATTGGGTGGCACCGCTCACGGCGGTCCAACTGAATGCGAGTGAGCTGACTCGGGTCTCTCCTTGTGTGATGGAAGGGGTGTCCAACGGTGTCTTCACCACATCGTCGCTGCTACAGGAGACGAAGCTCATGCAGGCGATGATGGCGAGTGCCATGATAGAATATATCTTTTTCATTGTTTTTTGCTTTATGGTCATGTAATGGTTGTTGTGTGGCTCCTTATTCTTTTACCGGAGTGAATTCCATCTCGATGTAGTTGTATGAATCGGAAGTACCGTCCGTGTATTCCGTGTAGTAGGTTCCAAACATACCATATCCCTTGTCGAAGGCGATATAGGAATAGTCACCGTATCCGGAGTAGCTGCGCATGATGTAAATCTCGCTGACGGTCTTGCCGCCCACGGTCCAGTGGGGGTATTCGCCCTTGTCGGTGTCGTAGAGCAGGAAGCAGTCTACACCGCTGTCTGACCAGTTTTGGTAGTTGGTGTAAGGCTCCATCTTGTAGTAGCCTGTCTGTCCGGAGGCAGCACCGCCCACGGTGAAGATCATGTCAAGGCCAGAGTCCACGAAGTTCTTGATGCGGTAGCGGTTGGTGGTGCCGAGCCGTTCAATCTCTTTCGTCCATGTCTGCTCATTTTTGCCTACAGTCCATGTCATGGTCACATTGCTTACGTAGGTGTTCCAGGACGCTTCGAGGATATAGCCGCTGTAGGTAGTGGTACCGTCCAGTATGCTGTAATGGTCGGCGTAGTCTTCCCCGATGGCCAGGCTGAACGCATATTCCTTGTTCGCTTCCAGTGTGCCCAGACCAATGGTGAGGGTCGCCTGCTTTTCTCCGGCTGCAAACTGGACGGAGGACGGAATGGTGAGTCCTTCGGCAGCCGATTTGCAGATGATGGGCACCTCTGCCGCCTCTGTAGCATTGACGCGCGAGACAGTGATGTCTATCGCCTCTTCGCCGGGAGAGGTGATGAAGTCGCTGGCATTGCCCGCATCGAAATACACCTGCATGCAGTTGGCTGGAGTCTGTGCTCCGGGTACATAGTCGCTGTCTGCCTTGTCGTCGCAGGCTGTGAAACCGAGTGCAGCGGCGAGTAGCATGGATATGTTGAATATCATTCTTTTCATACGATTCTTCTTTTATGTGTTACTTACAGTATTTGGAAATGTACGTCACAGGGTCTGGGTTCATGACCACCCCTTGGTTGAAGCTGCGCTCTACCTCCGGGATGTAGAAGTTCATCCAAGGGGCAGCATAGCCGGCCTTCGATTTCAGTTGGTAAACCTCCAGGTAGTTGGTGTCGTCTTGGGTTCGGTCCACCTGCAGGCCGAGACGCTTGTAGTCTGCAAAGAGAACGTCCTCGCCCCAGAACTCGATATACTTCTGGGCAATCATCTCCTTGATGAATTCATCTTCGGTTGTTGCGCTGCTGGTGAATGCGCCATCCGTGTAGCGGTACGTGTTGAGGAACGACTCCAGTTGAGCCTTAGCCACAGCCAGTCCGTCTGTATGCATCGCTGCTTCCATCTTGATGAAGTACATCTCTTCCACGCGCATCAGCGGGATGGCCACGAGCATACCCACTTCCTCCGACTCCATATTGCCACTGGCAGGACGGAACTTCAGGTTGGCATAGGCGGGCAGACGGCTCCAGTTGGTTTTGGCCTTGATGGACGCTGTGGTTTCGTCAGACAGCAGGGTCTGGTATTTCTCGGGAACGGACTTCGCACCAGCATCGGCGGGGTCTACCCATGTGGTCTTGCGCCAGTCGCCGTCACCTATCTTGTCGTAGAGCGATTTGCTGATGGCTCTGTATTCACCGACGTATGCTGACATAGCCCATACCGGTTCTGAAGCGAAGAGGCCGGTGATGCTGCACCAGTAGCGGGGTGTCTGCTCGGTGGAACTGAACTGATAGTCCCAGACCCAGGCTTGGTTGGCCGTGTTGAAACCTGTTGTCGCGTCATGCCATTGTGACTCTGTCACTGGAGAATAGCCGGCGCTGATAACTTTTTGTGCATATTCGCTTGCTTTCTTGAAGCAGTCGTTGGCGGTGCTGATGCCCAAAGCGGTGAAACCGTCTTCATCACTCTCATGCTGCAGTTGTTCTGCCAGGTCGCTGGGGTTACGCTCGAAGCGGCTGCCAAGATAGAGCCAGAAACGGGCTGCCAAACCGTTGATGACATCCTTGTTGATGTCGTTTTTCTCGCTTCGCGAGTAGCTGCCGATGTATTTTTCCGCCAAGGCAAGGTCTTTGTGAATGAAACGGTACATCGTGTAGAACGGGACGCGTGGGTTGTTCTTGCTCTCGTCTGCTGTAGTGTTTTCTGTAGCGATAGGTACGGTCAGTCCCATCACACCGTTGCTTTTCGCTTTCTCGTCCAGCTCGTCAATGCCCGTCTTGTAGTATTCGAACATGGTAGACAGTTGCATGTAGCACAGGGCGC
>CAVBXH010000099.1:0-6126 GCA_963599475.1 Acutalibacteraceae bacterium
CTTCAAACTTTCTACAATTTTACCCCTTATCTTTGCGTTATATTCATAAAATATCAAGACTCATGTGGAAATATTACGCATTGCTTTCGGCATTCTTTGCCGCCCTCACGGCCATCTTCGCCAAGATGGGAGTGAAGGACATCGATTCCGACTTGGCCACGGCCATCCGCACCGCCATCATCCTCTTCATTACATGGGGCATCGTCTTGGCAGGAAACCAGACGAGCGGACTGAAGGGCATCTCGGGCCATACTTGGCTGTTCCTGATACTGTCGGGAGCGGCCACGGGTCTGTCATGGCTATTCTATTTCAAGGCACTGCAGATAGGCGACGTGTCGCGGGTGGCACCAGTCGACAAGTTGAGTGTGGTGTTCACCATCTGCCTGTCGTTTCTTTTCCTAAAGGAGCCTGTCAACGCCAAGGTGATTGTCGGGGCTTTGCTCATCACGGCAGGGAGTATTGTTATGCTATATAAATAAGGTGGAGAAAAGATGAAGATACTGATTATAGAAGACGAGCGCAAACTCTCAGACAGCATCGTGAGCTATCTGAGCGGTGAGAAATATCTGTGTGAGCAAGCGTTCACCTACGACGATGCACGAATGAAGGTGGGTGTCTACGACTACGACTGTGTGTTGCTCGACTTGATGCTGCCAGGCGGCAACGGGCTCGACATCCTGCGTGAGATACGCAAGCGGCGCAATCCCGTAGGCGTGATTATCGTGTCGGCAAAAGATTCTATCGACGACAAGGTAAAGGGACTGCAAATAGGGGCGGACGACTATCTCGCCAAGCCTTTTCATCTTGCCGAACTGAGCATGCGCATCTATGCCGTCATCAGACGAAGAGACTTTTCAGCAAACAATTTTATAGAGAGCAACGGCATCTGCATCAATCTGCTCGACAAGACGGTCAGGGTGGGAGAGGAGCCAGTGGTGCTTACCAAGTCGGAATACGAACTGCTGCTTTTCTTCATCGGCAACCGTGGACGCGTGGTGTCCAAGAGTGCCTTGGCAGAGCACCTCAGCGGCGAGATGGCAGACATGATGGACAATCACGACTTTGTATATACGCACATCAAGAACCTCAAGGCAAAGTTGGCTACGGCAGGATGTATAGACTGCATCAAGAATGTATATGGTATGGGGTATAAATGGCAGGAAGTATGAGAACGAAGCCAAACAATCCCCAAAAACAACGCAGTCTCCTGCACAAGTCGATGACGCAGTTTGTAGTCTGCATCTCCGTACTGTTTGTCCTCGCCATGCCCCTGTTCTATTGGCTCACCAAGAACTATTACGCCGAAGACATGGAAGACCTGGTGACGGCTGTGCAAGCTGGACGAAGCATCCCCGCGCCCGACCTGGAGAGAGACATCATGGTGGGCATCATGATTCAATATGTGATTATCACGGCGATGCTGGGCATTGGCGTGGTGCTCACCATGCGCTTCATCTCGCGAAAGCTGTGGGCACCGTTCGACAAGACACTAACCGAATTGGAGACCTTCAGCCTAGAGAAGGGTACTATTCCCACCTTGCCCACAAGCGATGTGAGGGAGTTCTGCCGTCTGAACGATTCCCTGCGCCAGCTCATGCACAAGAGCCTCGACAGTTACAGGGCGCAGAAGGAATTTACGGAGAATGCCTCCCACGAGTTGCAGACTCCTCTCGCCATCTTCCAAAGCAAGCTCGACCTCCTGCTGCAACAGCTGGGACTGACGGAGAGCCAAGCGCACATCATACAAGACCTCTATCAGATGACCGCCCGCCTCTCGCGCCTCAACCGCAACCTGCTACTCTTGGCGAAGATAGACAACGCACAGTTTGCCAAGTCGGAAAGCATTCGTCTGAACTCATTCATCGAAGAGCTTCTCCCTTTCCTCGAAAGTATGGCCGACGGACTGCACATCATCAAAGATTTCCAACAGGAAATCGAGGTAACGGCAAACCGCTCGTTATTAGAGAGCATGCTCAATAATCTTGTGGTGAATGCCGTACGCCACAACCGCATGGGCGGCAGCATCCTCCTGTCGGTCAAGAAAGGCACCCTCGCAGTATCTAACACATCCTACGAACCGCCTCTCGACGCTACGCACATCTTCTGCCGTTTCTATCGTCCGGCGCAAAACAAGCAAGGCAACGGCCTGGGCCTTGCCATCGTAAAGGCGGTGTGCGACTACCACGGATGGACTATCGCCTATGCCTATACAGAAGGAAATCACACTTTCGTGGTGAGATTCTGAATGAACTACAGATTTTCCACAAATTCTGCCCTTATCTTTGCCGCATGATATTTCCAAAGATAAGAGCAGATGAAGATATACGATAAAATTTGGGCGATGCTTCTTGCATTCCTTTTAGCCCCCAATGCTTTATACGCCACTACTGGTAGCGACAGTCTTTCTGCGTTACAGCCAGCAGACAAAGGTTCTTCTACCAATTTTTACAGAACGGTAGGTGCCGGAGTGCCCCTTGTTGTGGGCGGTCTGATAGCGAAGGGCGAGGACTCTCATTTCCGCAGTCTGCGTAACGACTACTTGCCCCGGTTCCACAACCATACAGACGATTATCTGCAATATACACCTTTAGCCCTGATGCTGGGGCTAAAGGCGTCAGGAGTAGAAGGGCGCAGCTCTTGGGGAAGGATGCTGGTATCGGATGCTTTCTCGGCAATTACCATGGCGGCGGTGGTGAACACCTTGAAACAGACCACCCATGTGGAGCGTCCCGACGGTTCCGATAACCGCTCCTTTCCATCCGGGCATACTGCCACCGCATTCATGACGGCCACGATGTTGACCAAGGAATACGGACACAAGAGCCCCTGGATAGGAATCGGTGCCTACACTACAGCCGCCGCCACCGGCCTTATGAGAATGGCGAACAACAGACACTGGTTGAGCGATGTGTTGACGGGTGCCGGCATCGGCATCCTCTCCACAGAGCTGGGATATCTTATGGGTGACTTGATATTCAAAGACAAGGGAATTCGGCATCCCGACGCATTGCCCGACATCTGCAGAGACAGCAAACCGTCGTTTCTCAGTCTGTATATCGGAATGAATGTGCCCTTGAGCCATTACGACATCGACGAGAATACATCGTTCAGCACCTCTTCCGGCTCCTCTGCAGGCGTGGAGGGCGCTTATTTCTTCAACCGCCATACAGGCATTGGAGGCCGCTTCACGGTGTCTAACACATCCCTCATCACCAATGGCAATCATGCGGAAGACAACACGTTTGACGCCGTATCATTATGCGGAGGTGGGTATTTCTCGTTGCCGATGTCCCGACGGTGGGCGATGGGCAGCAAACTGCTTTGCGGATGGGTGCATTATCCTCCACTAAGACTTAGTACGATAACTGTCTCGGCACGGGATGGCATCTGTTTCGGCAGTGGCTTGTCTGCCACGTTCCGAGCCAACGAGAGATACGGTCTCCGTTTCTTCGTAGACTATAATTTGCAGCCGTCGCACAACAAGGCAAGTGCGGAGTGGATGAACACGATAGTCTGCGGTTTGTCGTTCTCCATCATGTGGTGATTTGGACAATAGAAAACCATTGTCACTTATTCAAATCTTGTCAATCCAACTTCCTCAATTCCTGCTGACCATTGACTTTATACAAGACAGCCAAGGACTTGTTTTTCAGTTCAATCTTTGGATATTGCGGTTCCACCACTACCTTACCAGCCAAATTGATGATACCCCACATAGCTGGCAACTTTTCTATGGCAAAATAATCCTCTGTCAAGGATTGGATGTTTCGGTAGATGGGGGCTACTATGAGCTTCCCATCCGCTTTCAGTCCCCACTTGGTTCCCATCTTCACTGGTTCCACAATCCTTGGTTTGGCTTGTTGGTTGTTTTCTTTTCGCCTTTCATATTGTTTCTTCAAGGCTTTCACCTCCAAGGCATTCACCCTCGTTTTCGTACCATTCGGCATCACATGATAGCACACATCATTTTCTGTCATGACAAGGATGCTCTCGTCTGCCAGTGCATCAATCAGCCAATAATATTGCGTCTCATCACCATCTATGACGCAAACAGGCATCTTCCGTTTTGCCATAGGGTCATGAATCAAGAGATAAAAGCCATGAAAGGATATGTCGCTCTTGCTGATAGGGAATACAGTTACATACGACTTCTGGGTTCTTGTGAAAAACTCATTTTTCACTCTGAGCAAGGATATGTTTCCATAAGTATAGATCTGTGTCGAGAGTTCTGAAAACAAGAGATATTCAAAGCATCTTCCTGAAATCAAATCAACAAACCAGTCATTCACTTCATTCATTCTTCTTGCAATGGCGGTTCGATTTTGGTAAATATGAATGTTTTCCCAACATACAGGCGGCACTATCACATGCTTGTCTTCAAGCCTCAGTACACCATACTTCCATGCACCATCAAAAAACACACAGAAGATGCCATATCCCAATTTCCTTTTTACAATCTCATATTTCTCTGCGTCCGTTTTCGCTTTTTTGCCTTTCATCTGCCCATGTTTCAGTAGTCTGTCATGCTTCATCAGCACCATAATTTCAGGGTCGCTGCCATTCTCATAGGCTGAGAGTGATTGCAACTGGCTCCATTCATTCCCTTTCTGCAACATCTGGCGGTAACTCGTCAATCGCTTATGGTAAAAACGTCCTCTGAACAAAGTCAGCCAATCCCAAGGCATGGTAGGCAAGCCAAACATGCGGTAGAGCCCTACATTGTCAATAATGGTGCAAGCCTTCTTGCCTTTTGCCATACGTAGTCCACGCCCCACCATCTGCAGGTATTTGGCAAGCGACAAGGTAGGGCGAGCCAACTGCACAAACTCCACATCAGGGCAGTCGAATCCCTCCGAAAATATATCCACATTCACCAGTACACGAATCTTACCCTGCTTGAAGTCCTGTATCATCGCCTTTCTTTGAGATGCAGGAGTCTTGCAGTCGATTTCCACCGCTTCCACTCCTTTAGAGCAGTAATAATCCACGATGTTTTTGGCATGCTCCACATTGATGGCATACACGATACCCTTCATGTCCGTGGCATATTTCACCATGCTTTGATAGAGACGTTCGATAGTAGGACGAGTGTTGAGCACAAGGTTCATCTCCTTGGTCTGGAAATCACCATCCGCCCCACGTTTCACCAAAGAGTCAACGAGTTTTTGCTCCTCACTGTCAGGTCGAATGCTTACATAGTCAAAAGGAGCCAAATACCCCAACTGAATGAACTTTCCGATGGTATAGCTCGACACCAAGGTATCAAACAAATCCGTGAATCCCTTCCTATTCAGTCTGCATGGCGTAGCCGTCAGTCCCATAAACTTAGCATTCGGGTATCTCCGCCACATTTCTTGGTAAGTCTCTGCCAAAGCATGGTGCGCCTCGTCAATCACAATCAACCCAGGAACCTCCGTCATCTCATTATAATGTCGAGACAACCATTGTATCGACATCACACAGACATGATTCTCGGTAGATGAAATGCCAAATCTGTCTAAAGTCTCATTGATTTGGGCTACAAGCTCACGGCGATGGGCAATAATCCAGACGCAAGGCTTAGCAGGTTGTTGCAACAAACCTTTCACGATAGCAGCCAACAGGTGTGTCTTTCCAGTTCCCGTCGGCATTTGCACCATGACAGATTGGTAGTCCTCGAAAGTCACACCAATCCGCCTCACCATGTCCTCTTGGTAATCAAAAAGCTTGATTTCCTTCATTTACAACGATGTCAAAGAACAAAAAAACGTTTCACAACTGATAATCAATCAGTTTCTCAGCAATCGCATCAATGCAGGTCGATTGCCATATTTGTATTCTATTTCCTCCACAAAATCCAAGATGAGTTTCTTGGAGACCTCACAACAAGCATACATTCCCTTGATGTCATTCACCAACCTCTTGTATTCATAACTATGGTGCTTTATCTGCTTGTCAAGGTCAGCGAGATAAGTGTCAGCATCCGCCAATCGGAAGTTGACAGCCTCACGGATATGGTCGAAGGAGCAAAGGCAACAATCATCGTATGCCTCCATCTTTTCTATCTCCGCCATCTCTGCCTGTGCCATAGCCACACATTCGATTGGAGTATTCTCATTCCTCAGCACCTGCGCCAACTCTTTCTCT
>CAVBXH010000100.1:0-5722 GCA_963599475.1 Acutalibacteraceae bacterium
AGAGGATATACAAATGTAGACAATTTTGTCAACATGATATACTATGTCAATGGAGGCCAAAACTTCCATTACCCACTCAAATCAACATAGCCCCAAAAAAATTTTCTCTGGGCGGCGCGTTTTTCAGAAGGTCATGCGCACCATGAAGCGCACGCCGTGCTTGTGGGCGGTGGGCAGGTCGTTGTAGTTGAGGCGGCGCACATACTCCACGTGCATGATCTTGAAGATGTTGTGCACGCCGAGCACCAGTTCCCAGTAGGGGCGGTGCGGGTCCATGATGGACGACCCCGTGGGGAAGGCCATCACGATGGGGCTGTCGACCTGCTTCTCGGGGTTGTTCTTGTCCGACAGCTCTCCCCACAGCATCTTGACGCCGACATACTCCCTCCACTTGAGCTTCTTGAGCAGCGGGATGCGGTTGAAGATCTTTCCGTTGAAGTCCCAGCTGATGTCTGCCGACACGTAGCGGTCGTTGAGGAACTCCATGTTGTTGATGAGGTTGAAGGTGTTGTCCTGGATGATGTAGGAGAGGTTGGCCTCCGGCATGCAGAGCAGGAGGAAGGGCACCTTCTCCCACTGTATGCCACCCTTCAGGTAGCAGTCAATCTTCCCCCAACTGTTCATCCAGAAGCGTTTGTAGATGCCCGCCTCGGTGTAGTTGTAGCTGTACTGTCCGCCCAGCACGCCCTTCAGTCCGAGGGTGTGGCTGACGGAGAACACCGGCGCGTCGAGGTTGATCTTCAGTCGTCGCTGCTTCGTGTTGATATAGGTAGCACCGGGACAATATTCCAGTGCGGCGTGCAGCTCCGTGGTGCGTATGTTGCAGTCCGTGCCGTTCATGGGCTTGAAGCGCAGGTTGCCGCAGGCCTCGTTATCCTCCGTCTTGAAGCTGACGGTGGTCTTGAAGCCGAAGTCCTCCTCGCGCTCGAAGGTGAGTTGCTGCCGGTTGTAGAACATCATGGCGTCGACGGTGCTCCACTTGAAGGCCGTGAACACGTTGTCCTTGTCGGTGTGCATGAACTTGTCCGAGGGCGACATGACATCGTAGGTCGACGTGAAGGTCAGCGTGCGCTTGGGGAACTCCCGCGGCAGGTATTCCTTCTTGTTGAACGAGTAGGTCACCTCGCCCTTGTAGTAGTTCTTGTGCGAGTCCATGCCGTGGGCGTAGTAGCCGGAGAAGAACCAGTGTTTGTTGAGGTTGGCGGTGGTCTGTGCCGAGGCACGCAGGCGTAGTCCGTCCACGAAGTTGCTGGACACCATGGTGTTGATGGGTCCGATGTCCACCTTCGACTGCTTGCCCGTCTCCACGAAGTTCTCGATGAGGGCCTTCGCCCCGAAGATGATGTATTTGAAGCCCCGGATGTTCTGCAGTCCTTTGATGAAGTCGTCCATGGAATCCTCACCCTTGGTCAGCTCCACCTGCCGGTACTGAGCCCAGAAAGCGTCGCCGCGCATCATGGCATCGGCTTCGCGCACCTCCTTCTTCTTGCCCTTGAAGAGCTGTTTCGGCAGTTCGTCGAAGGCATAGTCCGTGAGTCGCGTGTTGCGGATGACGATAATCTTGTGGAGGAAGCTGGCAATCTTCATCTCCACAATCATGTCGTCCACCGACAGCACCCACTCGCCGTTGGGCAGTTGCGTGAACTCCTGGTCGACGCGGAGGTTCTCCACGAAGTTGACGTCGCTGCGGCTGGGAATGGTCAGGCGACACCGCTTCACCTGATAGGACGAGTCCTTGAGGACGTAGAGGTCGCCCCGGAAACCGAAGTCTTGCTGGTTGTTGGGCAGGAACTGCAGGTGGATGCAACTGTCGCGCTCCACCTTCACCGTGTCCTCAATGTAGAAGCGGTAGAAGGCGATGGCTCCCTTGCCGATGGGCGAGGTGAAGGGGTATTGCAACAGGCGAATCTGGTCGTCGTAGATGTTCACGTCGGTGAACACGTCCTTCAGCATCGTGGTGATGATGTCGCCCGTCTGGAAGAGGTCGCCGATGCCCGTGGAGTTCTGCCCCGTGATGATGCTCTTCTCGCTGTGCGGCCTGCGCCGGTAGATCTGCTTCGTGACGGTCTCGTCGACAGACAGCGGCAGTATCAGCTTGTTGTTGTACGGGCAGTTCTCTACCTGGTCTATCAGCCATTTCTTGTTTTTGAACTTGGGGTTCTGCAACATCTCCGGCGTGATCTCGTTGGCCGCCATGGTGAGCTTTTGGTACTTGTTGTACTGGTAGAAGTCGTTGTTGGCCAGGTCGGTCTGTTTCTTGTGCTCGATGACCTTCCGCATCAGCTCTACAGCCGGATTGTTTTTCCGGCTGTAGCGTTGGCGCTTGGCACGGACGGTGACCCCTTGCAGCATTTTCGTGTCGGGCTTCAGCCTGACGTCGAGGTGCATAGGAGTGCGGTCTGTAATCTGGATGGTCTGCGGGACGTAGCCCACGGCACTGAATGTCAACGCCCAGTCCACCCGTTTCTGGATGGTGTAGCGCCCTTCGATGCTGGAGACGACGGCTTCCTTCTGTGTTTTGTAGACGACACTGGCCATGGGGATGCTGTCCTTGGTCTGTGCGTCGATGACGTATCCTGAAAGCAGTCCTTGTGCCTGCGCGGGCAGACACAAGGACATGCAAAATATGATCAGAAAATAATTAATCGATTTCTTCATCGGCTTCGTATCCGCCCATCTCACGGATGGCGTTCTTCAACATGGTGTATTGCTGGTAGAGGTTGTTGACGGCCTCTTCGCCCTGCGTGTAGTCGTGCATGGGCGCCTTGAGGAAGAAGCTCAGGAAGCGCTGTATGCCGTAGCGTCCGGCACGTGCTGCGAGGTCGCTGAGCAGGGTGAGGTCGAGCAGCAGCGGAGCGGCGAGGATGGAGTCGCGGCAGAGGAAGTTGATCTTGATCTGCATGGGGTAGCCCATCCATCCGAAGATGTCGATGTTGTCCCATCCCTCCTTGTTGTCGTTGCGCGGCGGATAGTAGTTGATGCGCACCTTGTGGAAATACTGCGTATCCTCGTCGTTGCCGTGGCCGTAGAGGTCGGGCTGCACGTCGGGCTTGAGGATGGTCTCCAGCGTCGAGAGCTTGCTGACCTCCTTGGTGTGGAAGTTGGCCGGCTCGTCGAGCACGAGACCGTCGCGGTTGCCGAGGATGTTGGTGGAGAACCAACCGTGCAGTCCGAGGCAGCGTGTGCCGATGATGGGTGCGAAGCCGGACTTCACGAGGGTCTGTCCCGTCTTGAAGTCCTTGCCGGCGATAGGCATCTTGGTCTTTTCGGCCAGTTCCCACATGGCCGGGATGTCAACGGTGGTGTTCGGTGCGCCCATGATGAAGGGTGCGCCTTCGCTCAGTGCGGCGTAGGCGTAGCACATGGAGGGAGCCACGTGTTCGCGGTCGTCAGCCTTCATGGCCTGTTCGAGGGCGGCCAGTGTGCCGTGTATCTTCTCGTCTACGGGAACGTAGATCTCCGTGGAAGCGGCCCAGATGACCACGATGCGGGCGCATCCGTTCTTCTCCTTGAAGTCGCGGATGTCCTTGCGCACGGCTTCCACCATGTCCCAGCGGGTCTTGCAGTCCTTCACGTTGTCACCGTCCAGACGCTTGGCGTAGTTACGGTCGAAGGCCGCCTTCATCGGCACGATTTTCTCCAGCTCGCTGCGCACCGGCTCGATGTCCTTTTCCTTCAGCACCTCAGCGTACATGGCAGCCTGATAGGCGTTTTGGGGATAGACGTCCCATGTGCCGAACACGATGTCGTCGAGGCTGGCCAGGGGTACGATGTCCTTGTAGTGGAGGTATTGCTTGTCGTCGCCCCGTCCGATGCGGATCTTGTCGTACTGCGTCATAGAGCCAATGGGCTTTGCCAGTCCCTTGCGCGTCATGAGCACGCCCGTCATGAACGTAGTGGCCACAGCGCCGCAGCCCACTACCATAATTCCCAATTTGCCTTCTGCAGGCTTTACATTAGTTTGTTTCATAACACTTAGTTTTTAATACATGTATTTTATATTGTTATTGTCTAACAGTTGGTCGAGGCGGTCGATGACGAGGTCGGCCTGCGACGCGTCCACGGGTGCGTCCGTCCATTGCTCGCCGCGTGTCCACACGGTGTGGCAGCCGGCCTTCCGTGCCGGGATGATGTCTTTGTCGATGCTGTCGCCGACAACGGTCACCGCGCCAGCCTCCATCTTGAGGGCTTCCACGCCGAGGCGGAAAATCTGTGGGTCGGGCTTCCGCACGCCGACGACGGCAGACTCCACGATGTGGCAGAACAGACCGTCCAGACCGAACTCGCGGAGCACGGTGGCGATGTTGCCGTAGAAATTGCTCACCAGCACCATGGGCACGCGATCCTTCAGTTGCAGCAACACGCGGCGACTTTCGGCGGTGTGTCTGCACACGCCGTCGTAGAGCCGTTCGAGGATGTCGTCGTGGTAGTCGGGCAGTCCGAGGTAGTCCAGTTCTATGCGTAGCTTCTCGTCGAGCGTGCGGCGGAAGGTGAAGTCGGGCTGTATGATGGGGTTCTTGGCCAGGGTGCGTTCTCCGTGGACGTATGCCTCGCGGAAGCGTTCCTCCGCCACGGGCACTCCTGCCTCCTGGTAGGCGTGCCACAGCACCTTTCCCCAGTGGCAGCCCCCCGTGTCGAGTGTGCCGCCGTAGTCGAAGATTAGTCCCTGGGTCTCAAGTATGTTTGTCTCTTGCGTCATTTCTTTTTCTCTGTTGTCTGGTGCAGTCCCGCTTTCCGCATGATGCACGTGGCGATGGCCTCTGCCGCTTTCTCCCGACACCGGCTGAAGCTGGGCCAATCATTGAAGTCGATGATCACGGGCGTGCCGTCCGGGCGTATGATGCAGTCGCCGCCATAGATGTCCGTGTCCAGCAACTCCGCTGCCCGGTCGGCCGTCTGCCGCAGCCTGTCCGCATCGAAGGGGTAGTGGTGCGGCCTTCCGTTGTGTGCCTCGTCGCCGAACTTGCTTTGGCCGTCGTCACCGGGGTAGTAGAAACGGAAGAAGGGCGTTCC
This sequence comes from Acutalibacteraceae bacterium, assembly GCA_963599475.1. Taxonomy (GTDB): domain Bacteria; phylum Bacteroidota; class Bacteroidia; order Bacteroidales; family Bacteroidaceae; genus Prevotella. Next base: position 5,014 of record CAVBXH010000100.1, read on the forward strand.
CCTCACACCGTAGAACTTCACGAGGTCTCCCGTGACGTGTGCGCGCGTGTCCACCTCAGTAATGCCCCTGTCCTTCATCTCCTGCTCGGCTGCCGTGGCGCGCTCCCTGTCGGAGTAGAAGTGCACGTCGCCGGGGGTCTGTGCCGAGGCATCGCCCCGCTTCACCCAGTAGCCGTCGTGGCCCTCCCGCGGTGCGACAGGAATGCCGGCCTGCTCCAGCCGTTCCATCTGTTCCCGTCTGCGGCAGCAGATGCGGACGGCATCGGGACTGTTGACAACGGTCGCACCCTGTCGCTCCCGCTCTTCGAGCTGTTGCAGCAGGGTTTCGCTGCGCCCCATAGTCACGTAGACAGCGGCTGTCGGCAGCCCTTCGTCTGTCGCATCTTCCTGTATGGTTGTGTGTTGCAGTCCTTTTTCGTGCAGTCTGCGCCCCACTTCCCGGAGTATTGCCGCGTCCTTCTCCGTGCTGTTCGGCGAGTACCGCCGTGCCCGGCCAATCATGACTATCTGTCCGTCGTGCATACTGTTTTATGCAATTAAAGCGTACAAAGATACTGCTTTTATTCGAAATGGGAAAACTTTTTGCTTTTTTTTTGTTTTCTTCCCCCTCTTTATTGAGCCAGTCTCGGCGCAGGTGAATACCTTCGGATTCTTCTCAGCCTACAGGATCTGTTTTCATGCAACAGGCTACACCTTTATTATATATATG
>CAVBXH010000101.1:0-5574 GCA_963599475.1 Acutalibacteraceae bacterium
ATGTAGTATAGGGCCTTGGCTTACCCTTTGCGTCATCAAAACAAATGGTGAGAAACAAAACTTCAGTATCGCAGGCTGCTAACCAACAAGGCGCAGCTTCCTTGTTTCGGGAAACTGCGCCTTGGGGTTGGTGGCTACAGCGGTAGGCCGCTGTGGCTGATTAGAAGTTGTCGACGTGCACCTCGAAGTAGGCCTTGGGGTGAGCGCATACGGGGCACACCTCGGGAGCCTGCTCGCCTACCACGATGTGGCCGCAGTTGCGGCACTCCCATACCTTCACCTCGCTCTTGGCGAACACTTCCTGCATCTCGATGTTGTGGAGCAGGGCGCGGTAACGCTCCTCGTGGCGCTTCTCGATGGCGGCAACGAGGCGGAATTTCTTGGCCAGATCGGCGAAGCCTTCCTCTTCGGCGGTCTTGGCAAATCCCTCGTACATGTCGGTCCACTCGTAGTTCTCGCCTGCTGCAGCGGCTGCGAGGTTCTGTGCGGTGTCGCCGATGCCGTTGAGTTCCTTGAACCACATCTTGGCGTGCTCCTTCTCGTTGTCGGCGGTCTTGAGGAAGATTTCAGCTATCTGTTCGAAACCCTCTTTTTTCGCTTTCGATGCGAAGTAGGTGTACTTGTTGCGTGCCTGCGATTCGCCTGCGAACGCGGCCTCGAGATTCTTCTCGGTCTGAGTTCCAGCATACTTTGTTTTCATAGTCCTTTTTTTGTGTTAAGTTGAAATAATAATGTTGTCATGTTTTCGCTGCAAAGATACGAATAAGCGAGAAGAATACAAAAAGAAAATGGATTTTCTTTTTATTTCCGAAGTTTATTCGTAATTTTGCGTTCCGAAGAAAAAGAGATACTAACGATGATGAACAAGAAGGAACTCCCCGTATTGCTGCTCACGGGTTATCTGGGCAGTGGAAAGACCACGTTGCTGAACCGCATACTGACCAACCGGAAAGGCATCCGCTTTGCCGTGGTGGTCAACGACATCGGTGAGGTGAACATCGACGCCAACCTCATTCAGCAGGGCGGCGTGGTGAACCAAAAGGACGACAGTCTCGTGGCGCTGCAGAACGGCTGCATCTGCTGCACGCTGAAGATGGACCTCGTGAACCAGTTGAAAGACTTGGCCGCCATGCAGCGGTTCGACTATATTGTGATAGAGGCCAGCGGCATCTGTGAGCCGGCCCCCATTGCCCAGACCATCTGTTCCATCCCGACGCTGGGACCGGCATACACGAAGGATGCCATCCTGCGGCTGGACAGCATCGTGACGGTGGTGGATGCGCTGCGCCTGCGCGACGAGTTTGCCAGTGGTGAAGCCTTGACGGCCACGAACATCGGTGAGGAAGACATTGAGAACCTCGTCATCCAGCAGATTGAGTTCTGCAACATCATCCTGCTGAACAAAGCCTCGATGGTGACGGCGGACGAGTTGGAGAAGATCCGACAGATTGTCCGTGCCCTGCAACCCAAGGCCGAAATCATTCCCTGCGACTACGGCGATGTAGACCTCGACAAACTGTTGAACACCCACGCCTTTGACTTCGACGCCGTGGCCACCTCGGCCGCATGGATTGACGAGATAGAGCATCATCACGATGATGACGATGACGACGATGATGACGAAGACGATGATGATGATGATGACGATGAGCATGAACACGAAGAACACGATCATCATCACGAACACGAGCACGAACATCACCACCACCACCATCATCATCACGACCACGAGGGCGGCGAGGTGGAGGAATACGGCATCGGCAGTTTTGTCTACTATGCGCGAAAACCCTTCGACATCAACCATTTCGACCATTTCGTGGCGCGCCAGTGGCCTAAGGGCGTCATCCGCTGCAAGGGCATCTGCTGGTTTGTCGACGAGCCCGACCGCTGCTACGTCTTCGAGCAGGCTGGGCGGCAGATGGGTTTGCAGGGGGCAGGGCAGTGGTATGCGACGATGCCCGAAGACGACCTGCGCGACATGATGGCCACGAACGAGGGGCTGCGCCGCGACTGGCATCCGATCTACGGCGACCGCATGCAGAAGCTCGTGTTCATCGGACAGCACATGGACCGCAAGGCCATCACCGATGCCTTGGACTTCTGTCTGAGCGACAAGGTCACTTGGTAAGCCTTACCCCCAGAGAAAGAGGGTAGGGTAGCCGTTAGATGTAATACTCGGCAGCGTCGACGAGACCTGCGCGCAACGCGTATTTCGTGGCCTCGTGGGCGTTGTTGACCCCTAACTTGCGGAAGATGTTCTTGCGGTGGGTGTTGACAGTGTGGAAGCTGGAGACGCGCCGCTCGGCAATCTCCCGTGTGGTCAGACCGAGTGCGATGTCCTTCAGAATTTCCGTTTCCGTGGGTGTCAGTCCCGCGTCCTCCTTCAGCTTCTCCGTCGGAGCGGTCAGCAGCAGTTCGGCCATCCGCTGACAGATGTAGCGTTGTTGCCGGCGCGCAGCGGTGAGACAGTCGTAGACCTCCTGTAGTGGCGACTCCTTGAGCAGGATGCTGAACCGCGGACTGGAGGCCAGCAATCGGCGGACAAAATCGGCAGAGAGGTCGGTGCTGAACATCACCCACTGCACCTCCGGGAAGCGCAGGTGCAGGATGTCCAGTTCCTCGAAGTCGTTCATGTCGAACAGCGTATAGTCCATGACCACCACCGCCGAGGGGTGTTCCTTGAGCCGTTCTATCAGTCCGCCCTTGTCCTCCGCCAGCGCGGCAGACCAGTCACCACTGCGGTTACAGGCATACAGGATGCCTGCCCGGGTGATTTCCTGATTGTCGGCAAGGACGAGATGGGTCATGGACATTCGTGTGGAAGACTTTAGTGAAGGGCATCCAGCTGCTTCGCCATCTGTTTCGACAGACGCTCGTGGCTGCGGTGCATATAGGCATACATCACGGCGAAGACCGTAATCTCCATGAGCGGATAGACGTAGGGAACATTCAGCAGGCACGCTAAATAGACGATGATGGCGCGGCTGTTGAACGTCAGCAGGTTGGTGTATTTCATCAATGGCAGCGACCCTTTGCGGAACGCGGCGCGAAGCGACTGCGGAATGTCCGCCGGGTTAGGGTAGCGGTGGCGCAGCTGGGCGTAGAACTGCTGGAACTGCGGTGTGCGGTCCTCCTGCGACTTGCAGTATGCGGTGTAATTGGTGTAAAACAGTCGGGCAAACCAGCGGCCTTTCGGCAGTTCCTCCGCCGTCTTGCGCTGCTCCTCGGAACGGTCCAGTTCGCTGCCCTCCTTGCCCAACAGGAAGAAGAGGTGAATCTGGCGGTAGTAGTCGGCCAGCGAGCTCTGTCGTGCGTGACAGCGGATGCCGGCCAGGGCACAGATCACGAAGGCTGCGGCATAGGCATAGTAGCCGATGGTGTCGTAGAACGCATTGCCCGTGCGGATGACGATGGCGATATAGATGGCGGCGAACCATACGTCGCCCGAGAAGCCATCGAGCACGCGTCCCACCAGCGTCTTCTTGCCCGTGAGGCGCGCCATCTGTCCGTCGGTGGAGTCGCAGAAGTTGGCAAACATCAGCAACACCACACCCATGATGTTGTGCGGAAGGTCTGGGAAGCAGAACATCATACCGGCAGCCATGCCGAGGAAGATGGAGACGATGGTGATGACGTTGGGATGGATGCCGAAGCGGTTCCAGAGGAGGGCGAAGGCCAGTCCTATGGGGCGCGTGAAATGCACGTCGAGCCACTCTTCGGTGTCGTCCGACTTAAACGACAGGCGCAGCAGTTCGCTGAATGTTTTGTGTTCGTTATTCTTCATGTTGACAGGGGTGTAAGCGTTTCGTGTTTCATGATCCGGCGAGGAACTGCTCGGCCTTCCGCACATCTTCCGCGTGGTCGATGTCGAGCACCTTGGAGAAGGGCCATGCCTTCAGGCGCAGTCCGTCGGTCAGCAGGGCGCGCTGGAAGTTGCGCATCCGGCTCTCGCCACGCGCCATGCAGCCGTTCAGGGTGGCAATGGCCTTCGGCGTAAGCCCGTAGATGCCGCCGGAGATATAGTGCGGCTGTTCCTGCTGGTCCAGGAAATGCAGGATGTTCTGCTGGTTGTCCGTCTCCACGTAGAGCGGCTTCTCGTCGTCGATGTAGTCCGTGACTCCCATCACGCCGTCCACCGTCCCGTCGGCCATCAGCCGCTGGAAGTCCGCCACATATTGCCGGAACTCCTCCTCGCGGAAGATGGTGTCTACGGTGGTCAGCACGAAGGGACTTTCGGAGAGGTAGGGACTGATGACGTGGAAGCTGTGCATAGAGCTGGGCGTGCTTTGCACGCAGAAGCGGAGAGGAACCGAGTGCCCGTGGAGTCCGTTGCGCTGTATTTCCTCCAGGTGTTGCGCCACCAGGTCGGTGAGGTCGTTGCAGATGACGACGATTTCCTCCGCACCGTTGTCCATGAACACGCGCACGAGGCGGTCTATCAGTGGCTCGCCGCCCACCTTGACCAGCGGTTTCGGGGCTGTGATGCCCTCGGCGGCCAGTCGGCTTCCTTCGCCTGCCGCAATGATTGCAAATTTCATCCTGTGTCTCCTATATATAAATAATGTGTAACTTTGCAGTACAAAATTACACATTATCCTTGAGAAACGGACTATATTGCCGCGTTTTTTTTGTTATTGCAGGAACAACTTGTGGGTGTGCACGTCGCCCGTACCCCTCACGCTGTGGTGCTCCTGGCGCGCCGTTCCTTCGATGGAGATGTCGCCCGAACCCATGATCTCGCTCTCGATGCTGCCGCAGTCCACCACCTTCAGTTCGATGTCTCCCGATCCTTTGAGGTCAACCTGCGTGTTGTCCACCTGACGCTGCATGACGTCAAGGTCTCCGGAACCCATGAGGGAGAAACTGGACTGCCGTGCCGTAACCTCTTTCAGCTCAATGTCGCCGCTGCCCTCAAGCGTCACTTGCAGGTTGTCGCAGATGAGGCTCTGGAACTCCATGTCACCGCTGCCCCGCAGGTGAACCTTCATGTTGTCGGTGTCCAGGTGTCCGGCGCATTTGAAGTCGCCCGAACCCTTCAGGAACACGCCCACCAGGTCGGGGGAGGACACCACGACGGTCACGTCGTCACGCTTGCTGTTGAAGAAGATGTTCCGGTTCTTCTTGTAGCTGATCTTCAGTTGACCATTGTCCACGGTGGTCACAACCTCGCGGACGAGTTTCTGCGGTCCCCTTACAGAGACCTGGTAGGTGTTGGCCTGCCGGTAGATGACATCCATGGAGCCGTTGATTTCGATGGCTTCAAAGCCCTTCACGTTGTTGCGGTTGTCGGTCACTTGCCGTCCGTCGCCCTTGACAGCCATTTTGGCCTCGGTGCACGATGAGACCATCAAGGGGAAGGCCATCATCAGTAAAAACATCATTTTTTTCATAGTCATTCTGTTTTTTGTGTATCTGACTGTTTGACGTTCCCAGTCAGGAAAAAGTTGCGCGCTGACCAGAAAAAAAATGGCTCTATGTTGAATCGTGTGGGTAATATTTGGTAGTATGGTCTATTCTTTGTAATTTTGCAGTCATGGATACGAATATGCTGTTTTCCCTTGGCCTGAACCTGAC
>CAVBXH010000102.1:0-5268 GCA_963599475.1 Acutalibacteraceae bacterium
CTTTCGGAAAATATACTGGACAGGAAAATGACGAGGCCCGCACCAAGATGCAACAGACGCCTCCCAACATCATCCTTACCAACTACATGATGCTTGAGCTTCTCATGACACGTGACAGGGGCGAAGAGAAATTGCGCAAAGATTTCCTTAAAAATCTACATTTTCTTGTCTTCGATGAATTGCACACCTATCGTGGCATGCAAGGTAGCGATGTATCGTTTCTCATCCGCCGTATCAAGTCATTGGCAGTTGGAAATGTCCTTTGTTTCGGTACATCGGCAACAATGGTTGCTGACGACAGTATGACCTATGCTCAGCAACGCGAAAAAGTGGCCGAGGTAGCTTCATGTATCTTTGGAAGCAATTACACCAAAGAGCAAGTGATTGACGAGACGTTGGCTATTGGTTTGAATGAGGACGAACCTTCCGAGGGAGAACTGCGTAAATGCATACAAGATACTGTGCCCGAAAGCACGGATGTAGAGATAGCAAGAAACTACCCGACAGCCATCTGGTTAGAACAAAACGTGGCTTTGGTATACAACCGAAAGGAAAATAAATATTTCCGCGGCAAACCTATTTCCATTGAGGATATGGCACGGAAACTGAGTATGCAGGTCGGCGAGTCAGAAGAAAGGTGCAGGACTCATATCATTGCTGTTCTGAATTGGTGCAACCATATCAATCTTCAGGGCGGACCAAGTATTCTGCCTTACAAGATACACCAATTCATTCCACAGACGGGTAATGTCTACGCAACACTCGGTGAGCAGGACGCTCGTGTCATCACCATAGAGGAAAAACTCTATTGTGAAGAGTTGTCGCATGGTGAAACGAAGGTGATGTACTACCCTGTGGTGTTCAGTCGTTGGAGTGGCCATGAGTTTTATGTCGTCAAGATGAACGGTAGTCATATTGCACCTCGTAGTTTCGATGGCTATGCGACAGGTGAAGACGACAGTAATGTCAATGACGGCTATATCATCATTCCGCATATTGGAGAAACAGCCGAGAACTTCATGCTTGACTTGTCGTCTGACGATGTCCCTGCAGATTGGTTTACCATAAGCAAAAAGGGTGAACGTAAGCTGAAAAAATCATACGCAGCACGCATCCCTCAAAAGATTTGGATTACTCAGACGGGATTATACAGTCCTCATCAACCCATGGAAGGCATGGGCTACATTGAAGCAGTTTTTGTTCCTTCACCGCTTAAATATGATCCAACATCCCGTATGGTATATAGTGGCCGCAAGTCGGAGTATTCCAAACTGGCAAGGATTGGCGGTGAAGGTCGTAGTACAGCCACTACCGTATTGTCTTACGAGGACATTATCTTGATGAAACAACTTGGCGTAGAGCCACACGACCGCAAAGTGCTCACCTTTGTCGATGCCCGCCAAGATGCCGCCTTGCAAGCGGGCCATTTCAACGACTTCATTCGCATCGGCAAGATACGCTCCGCCATTTGGAGTGCCATCAAGGATGCTGACATGCCCATCGACAGCACGCAGATTTCGCACTTGGTACTCCAAAACCTGCACCTCGACATAGACAGTTATTCCAAACAGTCGGGTATAAAGAGCAGACTGGCACGCGAAGAGGTCAACAATGTGATGGAGCGTTATCTCTCCACGATTATCTTTGACGACCTCGCTGGCAACTGGACGGTCATCATGCCCAACCTCGAAGACTGTGCCTTGCTTAAGATTGGCTACAAATATCTCCACGAAGGTATCGTGGAGGAACGTCTGTTCGACATTCCGCAACTTGAAGGTCTCGATGATGCACAGAAGGAGGAGTTCCTTGTGCAGATAATGGACTATTTCCGTCACCGTCTGTGCATGGCATGCGAAGACCGCACCGAGACCAAGGTTAAAGAATTAGAGAAGGCTGTCCGTGTCAAACTGAAAAGTCCGTGGACACTCGATGAGTATGACAAGATTCACGTAGCCAACGAGATGTTCCTCGTTCGTCCGCAACGCCACCGCAACAACAACCTTGAGAGTGCAGGATTCCGAAGCAAGCTCGGCATCTTTGTGCGCGACTACATAGCCCGTAATACGGGGCGCATTATCGGCTCTGATGGAGACTATACGGAATTTATGACCGAGGTGTTTGCAGCCCTGTCCGATTACATCCTATTTGACCGTGGCACCTATCAGTTGCGTTATGAATATATCCAGTGGCAGGCAGGAGACAAGCACACAGTCAGTCGCGATATGGTTCGCTTCCGTTCGCTCAATGGCGGCGAATTTCTCGAACGTCAACCAAATGCATATTTTCAGAACTTCTATCAGAGCATTCCGCTCGAAGATGTGCATTTGGAGGCAAAAGACCACACAGGGCAGGTGGGTAAAATACAGCGCGAGAAGCGTGAGCAACAGTTCCGTGAGGGTGAATTCCCCATACTCTATTGTTCACCGACAATGGAGTTGGGTATCGACATCAAAGACCTCTCAGTGGTCGGCATGCGCAATGTGCCGCCCACACCTGCCAACTATACCCAGCGTGCTGGTCGTGCCGGACGTAGCGGACAGGCGGCATTGGTCTATACCTACTGCCGTCCGCGCAACTCCCATGAGAACTATTATCTCAACAACCCAGAGAAGATGGTAAAGGGCGAAGTGAAGGCTCCGCGCATGGAGTTGGTCAACGAAGAGTTGTTCCGTACCCATTTCCATTCCACCATTCTTTCGGTTTGTCCCATACCGCAACTTTCAGAAGGCATTGCCGAGTTGGTAGATTACAGTGATGTCAACCACATTACATTGCGCGACGAGGTGCGCGCTTTTCTCGTACTTACGCCCGAGCGCAAACAGGAGATAAAACAGATATTCACCAAGATTGTGAACGACTCCTTCCTTAAAGGCCGCTTGGAAGAGGAACGTCCTTATTGGTTTACCGACAGTTGGATGGACACTGTGTTGCGTAATTACGAATACGACTTCGACCATGCCCTCGACCGCTGGCGCTCGCTCTACAAGTTGGCCCAAACTCAGATAGTAGAAGCCAACATTATCATCGACAACCGCATCTACGGAGAGAGTTCACAACAGAAGAAGGAGGCTCACTTGAAACAGCAGCGTGGCGAGAAACTCCGCGACATGCTGCTTGACAAGAACCACGAAGAAAACGAGTTCTATCCTTACCGCTATATGGCAAGCGAAGGTTTCCTGCCTGGTTACAACTTCACGAAATTGCCGCAACGTGCTTTGTTGCAAGACAAGAGCGACGAGGTAGAATACCTCAGTCGCCCCAAACGTCTTGCCCTTACGGAGTTTGGACCGCAGAACATCATCTACAACAATGGTGGAAAGTTTCGTGTCTCCCGTATGCAGATACTCTCTGATGTGCTGCCCCACAAGTTCTACTATAATCCCAAGACGGGCGTTGTCTATAAGGATATGGAGAACACGACCCACCACACCGACATCATCACTGGTGAATCACTCGATGGTAGAACCACACTTGTCGAGGGCTATTGCATCGAGGCACAAGACATGATTGCCACCGAAACCGGAAAGATAACCTGTCAGGAAGAAGAGCGATCGCGAAAATATTACCAGACCAAGACCTTCTTTGCCAGCGACAACCCTGCGGCCATCAGTGAGTGCGAACTGTTGTCTGCCGAGGGCAACCATCTGGCCAATGTGCGCTACATTCCTTCCTGTCGCCTCACTTACATCCTTGAGTCAAAGAACGAGAAGAACGGCAATGGCTTTGCACTCAACACAAAGACAGGTGAATGGATTAGCCTTGAAAATCTGCACAACATTCAGCAGCACGCCGACGAGCATCTCGACGAAATAGATCGCATAAAATTGGTGAAACTCTTCACCGAGACCACCGCCAATGCCATCTACATTCAACCGCTCGACACATTGGCGTTGGCTGATTCAGATGCCGTGCGCACCTTTCTCTATGCCTTCAAGCAAGCCATTGAAGATGTATTTCAAATAGAAGGCAACGAAATGGGTGCCGAGGTGATGGGCGAAGGCAGAATTCCCAACATTCTTATTTATGAGAATGCAGAGGGATCACTGGGTGTTCTCAGCCGTCTGGTAAGCGAGCCCGACAGTTATCGCGATGTGGTGAACCGAGCCTATGAGATTTGCTTCGGGTCGAAGAAAGAGTTTACTCCAGACGAACTCGCCGCCCTAATACCTGCCGACTACACCAATCTGCTCAACTATTACAACCAGCCCTACCATCAGCAGATAGACATCCGCAAGATTTACGGCACGCTGAAAATCTTGCAGCAAGCCAACATCGAGGTACACCAGGCAGGTCAGACGCTTGGCTACGATGAGCAGTACGAGGCGCTCGAAGCTGCGCGCGACCACAACAGCAGTACGGAGTATGAGTTTCTCAAGTATCTTCACGACCACCGTCTGCGGTTGCCCGACAAAGCACAACCCATGTTCCCCGACGAATATTATGTACAGCCCGACTTCCTCTATGGTGACCGCATCGTGGTGTTCTGCGACGGTACGCCGCACGACCGTCCCGAGGTACAGGCTGATGACGCACAGAAACGTGCAGTTCTCGATGATGCTGGTTATGTGGTCTTGGCATGGCATTATGCCACACCGCTCAGCGAGTTCATCGCCCAGTATCCAGATATTTTCACTCCAGTAAACTAAATATGCTTATGGATAGCAACATTATTGATTTCTCTACCTATTGCATCGGCAATCTCTCGCGCCGTTTGGGACTATCCGCCAAGGAGGTGTACCAACGACTGAAGACATCAGGGATATTGTCCGAGTACATCGTTCCGTGCTATGACGTGCTGCACACCTTCGGTAAAGAATATTTGATGGAAGACCTTATTGGTTTCATGAAAGAGAAAGGAGTGCTCAACTGATATGGAGGTTTTTCACGCATCTACACAGGAGATTCTTCATCCGGACATCCTGCACAGCCGGAAGTATCTGGATTTCGGTCCGGGGTTCTATGTCACGACCCTACGCCAGCAAGCCATCAATTATGCCGAGAGGTTTAAGCGAAGAAATCATCAGGCCTGGCTCAACACTTACGAGTTGAGTGATTTCAGCGGATATCGGGTGTTGCGCTTTGACAGGTACGACGCTGCATGGCTGGATTTTGTTGCCGAGTGTCGAAGGGGCAATATCGTTGGCGAATATGACATTATATGTGGCGGCATTGCTGACGATAAGGTTTTCCGTACGATTGACTTGTATTTTACGGGAGACCTTACGAAAGAAGAGGCTCTCAAACGTCTGTTGTTTGAAAAGCCCAACG
>CAVBXH010000103.1:0-5213 GCA_963599475.1 Acutalibacteraceae bacterium
AAGAAATACCCGAGTTTCAAGCAGGATTACTTGGACTTTCTCGAAAGTATCAAGCAGAATCCGCTACAAGGCGACGAGATAACCAAGAATATCCGCAAAATCCGGATGGCTATCAAGTCGAAAGGCAAAGGCAAATCCGGCGGCGCACGTGTCATCACGTTCAACATCCTCACACAAGAGGTCGAGGGTAAGGTCGTTTTCCTTCTTATCTACGACAAGGAGAACGCCTCTACTGTAAAGGTGGACGTGGTGAAACGCCTTGTGCGCAACATGGGATTTGAGATAGAATAGAGGCTTATGATAACACGTTTTCACGCCAAGTATTACGCATCTCTCCTTTCTCGGCACGCGGTCGGAGGCGACATCGACTCCATTTCCCAGTCGTTGCTCAGTTCTACGGTCGACATCAATCCTCATCAGATTGATGCCGCTTTGTTTGCGTTCAAGTCGCCGTTCAACAAGGGTGTGGTGCTTGCCGACGAGGTAGGTCTCGGAAAAACCATCGAGGCCGGCCTTGTGCTTTGCCAGTATTGGTCGATGGGCAAGAAAAAGATCATCATCGTGTGTCCTGCCTCCCTGCGCAAGCAGTGGGAAGCGGAACTGCAAGACAAGTTTGGCATCAGGAGCGAGATACTCGACACCAAAAATTTCAATGCCTACCTGCGTGAAGGTCGCGACCCATTGTCGCCGACCCGTGTCGTCATCTGCAGTTACAACTTTGCGGCAAAGCACAAGACCGACATCCTTACCCGTGGCTACGATTTGGCCGTCATCGACGAGGCGCACAAGCTGCGCAACGTCTACCGCTCTTCAGCACGCACTTCCGCTGCCGTGCGCGATGCACTCAGTGGCACCAAGAAACTGCTACTGACCGCCACTCCCTTTCAGAACTCCCTACTTGAACTTTATGGTCTGACCAGCGTTATCGACGACGACATCTTCGGTAGCGAGAAGAGTTTCCGTGCCGAATATGGCAAGGGCGACAACCTCGGCGAACTTCGCCGCCGGGTCGCCCCGTATTTCACCCGTACACTTCGCAAGGACGTAAGGGAATACATCAACTATACGCGCCGTCTGCCCATGACGCAGAAGTTCACGGCTTCCGACGACGAATACGAACTCTACAAGGCGGTGTCCGATTTCCTGCGCCGTGACGACATCTACAGCGTGCCTCCTGCGCAGAAGAAACTCACCACAATGATTGTGCGCAAGATCCTTGCCTCGTCTACCTTTGCCCTTATCGCCACGCTGACGCACATCAAGGAGCGGTTGCAACGTATGCTCGATGCCAACAGGCAGGTGGCATTCTCGACTGCTGACATTGTTGACGATATCGACGAGTGGCAAACCATACAGGAGGATGAGGAGGACAACAGCTTTGTTGGAGAACCGGACGACTTGTTCGACGAGGATATCGACCCCGTGCGTTTGAAGGCGGAGATAGAGACGCTCGACGGTTTCATTGCCAAAGCCAAAGCCATCAAGCACGAGTCGAAAGCTGCCGCACTGCTCAAAGCACTCGGTGAGGCTTTCAAGAAACTCCAGGAGGAAGGGGCGCAACGCAAGGCGCTCATCTTCACAGAGTCTACCAAGACACAGGCTTTTCTCCGCGAACTATTGGAGGTCAACGGCTACGACGGACGGGTGGTGCTCTTCAACGGCAAGGCCAGCGAACCGCAGACCAACGAGATTTACCGTAAGTGGTGCGACCGCCATCCCGACCGCGTGAGTGGCATCAAAGCTGCCGACCGCCGGGCCGCCATTGTCGACTATTTCAAGAATGAAGCCGAAATCATGATTGCCACCGAAGCGGCTGCCGAGGGATTGAACCTGCAGTTCTGCTCACTGGTCATCAACTATGACTTGCCGTGGAATCCGCAGCGCATCGAGCAACGCATTGGCCGTTGCCACCGCTACGGACAGAAGTTCGACGTGGTGGTGGTCAATTTCATCAATATCCGCAACTACGCCGATGTGCGTGTTTTCCAGCTTCTCTCCACCAAATTCAAACTCTTCGACGACGTGTTCGGGGCGAGCGACGACGTGCTGGGGCGTGCCGACAACATCGACATCGAGAACCGCATCTGGGCTATCTACCAGCAGTGCCGCACCGACGAGGAGATACAACTGGCTTTTGAGCAACTGCAAGCCGATATGCAGGAGCAGATTGACGACCGCATGGCGGAGATACGAACCGAGGTGATAGAGAATTTCGATATCAATGTGCAGGAACATCTGCGCACACGCAAGGACGACACGGGGGCTTTCCTCAACCGCTACCAGCACGTGTTTTGGGAACTTACCAAGTTTGTGCTGAGCAGTCAGGCGGTGTTCGACGATGCCTCGCACTCGTTCTTCCTCAAAGTGCCGGTTGCCGGACAGCGGCGCGGCAAGTACGCGCTCTTGGGCGACGTACATGATGCGCAGACTTACCGTCTGAACGACGCGCTCGGCCAGCATGTGGTCAACACGGCGCTCTCGCTTTCGCTCGATGACCGCAGCATGGTGGTGTTCTCGGAGAACGCGTTGGCCATGAAAGCCTCGCTGCCCGAGCATCTGCAGGGGCAGAAGGGCTACTTGCTTCTTTCGCGCCTCAATGTATCGTCGGTCGAAAGCGAGCAGTTCGACATCTTCACGGCATTTACCGACGGCGGCACGTTCCTCTCGCAGGACGAGTGCGAGAAACTCTTTCTCAACGGCGGTACGGAGCAGCCGTCTGACGACTTGCCCGACGACATCCGCCAGAAGCTGACCGACAACCAGAAGGTGCACAGCAAGGCGAAGCTCTCTGCCATCGACTCGCGCGACCTCGGTTACTTCCGGCAGGAGCAGGATCGCATCGAGAAATGGGAACACGACATGCTCGACACGCTGGAGGAGCAGATTCGCACCCTGCGCAAGAGCATACAACAGGCGGAGCGTGAGGCGCGCGCCGCCACCAATATGGAAGAGCAACTGAAAGCGGAACGTAAGGTGGACGAACTGAAACGCCGTCGCCGCCGTCTGCGACGCGACATCGACGAGCACGAGGACGAGATTGAGGACAAGCGCAAGGAGATGATCAAGGAGATTGAGCGCAAACTCATCAAGAGCGTCACCGACGATCCGGTGTTCGTCATACGCTGGGCTACGGCCTGACCTTCAAGCGCACATACCGAATATATCAACGAAGAATCAGAACATACAACATATACTTATGGCAACATCATACTATGAGAGTTTCGTCAAGAAACTTGAGGAGATATTCATGATGGATCATGCCGAACTCGACTTCGGCATCTACCGCATCATGAACCAGAAGCGCAGCGAGATAAAGCAGTTTCTCGAAAGCGACCTTCTCAGGCAGGTCAAGGACATTCTTGCTGCCGGCAATGTCGAGGCCGATGCGCTGAAGCAGGAGCTCGACAAGGCGGTGGCGGCGTGCCACCAGGTGGGCATGGATCCCGAACAGTCGCCCAAGGTGCAGGACATCAAGCGCCGCATGGCGGCTGGTGCCGACACGACGGCACTCGAAAACAACGTCTACTCGCATCTCACCACCTTCTTCAGCCGCTACTACGACGAGGGCGACTTCATCAGCAAGCGTCGCTACAAGGACAACACCTACGCCATTCCCTACAACGGCGAGGAAGTGAAGCTCCACTGGGCCAATGCTGACCAGTACTACATCAAGACGTCGGAGTATTTCAAGAACTACTCGTTTCGTCTGCCCGACCGCCGCACCGTCCACTTCGTGCTGCGCGAGGCTTCTACCGAGCAGAACAACAACAAGACGCAGAACAACCAGGAGCGCCGCTTTGCGCTCTATGCCGCCGAGGGTGAACCTACGGTGGAGGTGGTCGACGGCGAACTGAACATCTACTTCACCTACGAGTTGATGGCGAAGACCACCAAGCAGAACAACCTCAATGCTCAGGCGGTGGCGCTGCTCGGCCAGCTCATCCCTGCCGACTGGGCTGACCTGCTGCAAGCCGTGAGCGCGACTGACCCTCGTCCGCTCATCGAGAAGCACATCACCGACTATACGGCAAAAAACTCGTTCGACTATTTCATCCACAAAGACCTTGGCACGTTCCTGCGTCGCGAGCTGGACTTCTACATCAAAAACGAAGTGATGCTCCTCGACGACCTCGACACGGCGCACATCCAGTCGCAGCTCTCCACGGTGAAGGCCATCAAGGGCGTGGGCGAGAAAATCATACGTATGCTGGCGCAGATAGAGGACTTCCAGAAACGTCTTTGGCTGAAAAAGAAGTTTGTGGTGCAGACGGACTACTGCATCACGCTCGACCGTGTGCCTCGTGAGCTCTACGCCGACATCAGTGCCAACGACCGCCAACGCGAGGAGTGGGTACGCCTATTTGCCATCGACGAAATCAAGGCCAATGCTATTTATGATGGATATTCCTCGCCACTCACCGAGAAGTTCCTCGAAGAGAATCCTTTCCTCGTGCTCGACACGCAGTTCTTCTCTGCCGAGTTCAAGCATCGTCTGCTGGCAAGCATCGACAATATCGACGAGCAATGCAACGGACTGCTTATCAATAGCGAAAATTTCCAGGCTCTGCAGCTGATGCAGGAGAAATATCAGGGGGGGTAAAATGTATTTACATCGATCCGCCGTATAATACTGATGCTTCCGAGATTATATATAAAAATGGATACAAACATGGCTGTTGGATATCATTAATAATAGATAGATTACGGTCAGCTGAATCCTTAATTTGTTCTACAGGATTTAGAATTACGGCAATTGATCATGCGGAATGTTTCAATCTTGGTAAAATCGAAGATGAAATATATGGGGAGGAAAATAGACTTGCTATAGTTAGTGTACAACACAACCCTAAGGGAAGAAATCAAGCAAAATTCTTTTCCGAAAATATTGAATACCTGCTCTTCTATGCCAAAGACTCTATATCATGTAATTTTAGACAGGTTGCAATATCAGATGAGGTTCTTAAAACATTTACCCTAATTGATAATAATGGTAAATATAGATATGAACCATATCTTCGAGCAAGAACTGCATGGTCACATAATAATCGGCCAGACAATTGGTATCCAATATATGTAAGCAAAGACCTCAAGCACATAACTTCAGAGTATCAAGAAGGTTATAATGTTCTTTACCCAATTACGGCTCAAGGTGAGTTTTCATGGAAAAATATAAAAAGCAAATTTGACACTTTGAATAAAGGTGATTATTTCAA
>CAVBXH010000104.1:0-5174 GCA_963599475.1 Acutalibacteraceae bacterium
GACGGTCGATGATGATGTCGAGGTGAAGCTCACCCATACCCGAGATGATGGTCTGTCCACTCTGCTCGTCAGTACGTACGGTGAACGTCGGGTCTTCCTCTGCCAACTTGGCAAGACCGTTGTCGAGTTTGGCCACGTCGGCCTGAGACTTCGGCTCAACGGCAATCGAAATCACCGTGTCAGGGAAGGTCATGGACTCCAGCACGATGGGGTGCTCCTCATCGCAGAGTGTATCACCCGTACGGATGTCCTTGAAACCTACACCTGCACCGATATCACCGGCATCAATGGACTCCATGGGGATTTCCTTGTTGGAGTTCATCTGGAACAGACGGCTGATACGTTCCTTCTTACCTGAGCGGGGATTGTACACATAAGAGCCAGCCTTCACGCTACCCGAGTAAACACGGAAGAATACCAGACGTCCCATATAGGGGTCGGTGGCAATCTTGAAGGCGAGAGCCGATGTAGGCTCGTCCTCGCTGGGCTTACGTCCCTCTTCCTCTTCGGTGTCGGGGTTGGTACCCATCACCACGTCAACGTCGATAGGAGCGGGCAGGAATGCACACACATAGTCAAGCAGGGGCTGTACACCCTTATTCTTATAGGAAGAACCGCAAATCATCGGTGTGCAAGCCATGCTCACGCAACCCTTTCGGATAGCGGCGATAATCTCGTCCTCCGTGATGGAGTTGGGGTCATCGAAATACTTCTCCATCAGAGCCTCATCGTATTCTGCAGCGGCCTCGAGCAACTTGTTGCGCCACTCGTCGCACTCATCCTGCAGGTCTGCGGGGATGTCTTCGATATCGTACTCAGCGCCCATCGTCTCGTCGTGCCACAGGATGGCCTTCATCTTGATGAGGTCTACCACACCCTTGAAGTTCTCCTCTGCACCGATAGGCACCTGAATCACCACAGGGTTCGCACCGAGGATGTCCTTCATCTGCTGTACCGTCTCAAAGAAGTCTGCACCAGAGCGGTCCATCTTGTTCACATAACCGATACGGGGCACGTTGTACTTGTCAGCCTGACGCCATACGGTCTCCGACTGCGGCTGAACGCCGTCAGCGGCACTGTATGTGGCCACGGCACCGTCCAACACACGCAGCGAACGCTCCACCTCTGCGGTGAAATCCACGTGTCCTGGAGTGTCGATCAGGTTAATCTTATAGGTTTTGTTCTGCCAAGTCCAGTTGCAAGTGGTGGCAGCGGAGGTAATCGTGATACCACGCTCCTGCTCCTGCACCATCCAGTCCATGGTAGCGGCACCGTCGTGCACCTCACCAATCTTGTGTGTCTTTCCCGTATAGAACAAGATACGCTCGGAAGTCGTGGTTTTACCGGCATCAATGTGCGCCATGATGCCGATATTGCGGGTCAAATGTAAGTCGCGATTTGCCATTTCTTTCTTCTCCTTATTATATCATTAGAATCTGAAGTGGGCAAAAGCACGGTTGGCCTCAGCCATACGGTGCATATCCTCCTTACGCTTGTATGCGCCACCCTGGTTGTTGTAAGCGTCCATAATCTCGGCAGCCAATTTGTCAGCCATAGACTTTCCGCTGCGCTTGCGGGCGAAGGCAATCATATTCTTCATCGATACACTCTCCTTGCGGTCCGGACGAATCTCGGTAGGCACTTGAAAGGTAGCACCACCGATACGGCGGCTCTTCACCTCCACCTGCGGAGTAATGTTGTCCAGCGCCTGCTTCCAGATATCGAGGGCAGACTTCTCTTCGTTCTGCATCTTGCCCTTTACGTTCTCGAGCGCATTGTAGAAGATCTCGTAGGAGATAGACTTCTTGCCATCATACATCAGATGGTTCACGAACTTCGACACTTTCTTGTCGTTGAAGACTGGATCCGGGAGGATCACACGCTTCTTTGGTTTTGCTTTTCTCATTTTTCGTTTTTTGTTTTGTTGTCTGCTTGGGGCTGTTCTTGCTTGTCCTTCAACGCTCTCACACGAGCATTTACTCAACCTGTCTTAACAATTCTCCAGCAAAACGTTTAACTGTTGTTTTCTTTGAGCCTGATAGCCCTCACCGGCTATCATTTCTTGGCCTTCGGACGCTTAGCACCGTACTTGGAACGACGCTGGGTACGACTTGCCACACCAGCAGTATCAAGCGTACCGCGAACGATGTGATAGCGTACACCGGGAAGGTCTTTAACACGTCCACCGCGAACGAGGACGATAGAGTGCTCCTGCAGGTTGTGGCCCTCTCCCGGAATGTAGGAGTTAACCTCTTTCTGGTTTGTCAGTCGCACACGGGCTACCTTACGCATAGCCGAATTAGGCTTCTTCGGGGTCGTTGTGTAGACACGAACACACACTCCACGACGCTGAGGACATGAGTCCAAAGCGGGAGATTTGCTCTTGTCAACGAGCACCTTTCTGCCTTTTCTTACCAATTGTGAAATTGTAGGCATAATTGTTTGTTTTTTAATTTATTATATTGTTTGTTATTACTCAACTTGACATAGCATTCCCTTTATATTGGGCGCTTTTGGGGTGCAAAGGTACTACTTTTCCCCCTAAATACCTAATATATAAGATGCAAAAGGACTTGTTTCTTTGTAATTTTAACATTTTATAAGTGTTTTTGCAATATTTAACCCTCAATATATCCTTTAGTCTCCCTAAAACGAACGTCTTTCATGGAAATAATTCGTAACTTTGCACGCGATGGCAATCAAATACACTCATAAGGAAGAACTGTGGAACACCTGGTCGCACGCTGGCGGCATTCTGTTGGGAGTCGCCTTTGGCATCGTGTTTCTGGTCATGGCCTTCAAGGGCGACAGTCCTTGGGTGCGGCTCGGTGTGTGTCTCTACCTCTTTGGCATGCTCGGGTCGTACATCGCATCGACCGTCTACCACGCCCTGCCCCGCCGTTCCAAATGGAAGGAGCGGTTGCGCCGTTGGGACCACGCCGCCATCTATTGGCACATTGCTGGCAGCTATTCCCCACTGACACTGGTAGCCCTGCGCAACCAAGGCTATTGGGGCTGGTCGCTGTTCTCGTTTGTCTGGCTCTGCGCCATTGCGGGCACCATCGTCAGCTTTGTCAAGCTCAAGGAGCATTCCAACCTTGAGACCTTCTGCTTCGTGGGGATGGGGCTGTCCGTCCTTGTGGCCTTCAAACCTTTGATAGCCTCCGTGTCGACGGCCGCCATAATATGGATCATTGCCGAGGGTGTGGCCTACATCACTGGGGCGGTATTCTACTCCCTCAACAAGAAACGCTACATGCACAGTGTTTTCCATTTCTTCGTCCTTGCCGGCAGCATCTGCCACATCATTGCCGTATGGGATGTGCTCATGGAATACCTCTAAGCGGGCCTCTTTCGCTTAGAAACAAAAAGAAAAAGGCCTTTTCCTTTGTATTTCTCCCGCTTATTCGTACCTTTGCCGCATGAAGACGTTTTGGATATGGCTCAGTCGTTTGGGCTGCTGCAGAGGGTTTGGCATCCAGTCGCCCACCGACTATGCCTTTGTTCGTTATGTATTGAACGAGCACTGGCCCTACTACGCCTACGATGAACTGGACACACTGGCCCACAACGCCACGGAACGCAAGTTGGGGCGCCTGTATTTTCGACTGGCCAACTGGCGGCAGCCCACGGTGATGTTGCGCGACAGCTATGAACCCTGGTGGCAGGCTGGATGCCGCAAGATGCGCATCACCGACATTCCCGAGGAGGCTATGGACCAGAACCACACCTTCCAGCTCATGCGCGTTGCCGTGGAAGACGATGTCGACGCACTACTCCAACATGCCGGCAACGACTCCGTCCTCGTGGTGGAAGGCATCCACCGCGACAAAGCGCGCTGGCAACACATCCAGTCGTCTCCCCAAGTCACCATCACCTTCGACCTCTACCACTGCGGCATCGTGCGCTTTGACAGCCGCCGCTACAAACACCATTACCGCATTAACTTCTGATTCAAGAACCTATAATCCCCCTAAAACGATGAAGATAACGAAAGTATACACCCGCACCGGCGACGACGGGCAGACCTCGCTGGTCGGTGGCGAGCGCGTCAGCAAAACGTGCACACGCCTTGAAGCCTACGGCACCATTGATGAGCTGTCGTCCCATCTGGGACTGCTGGCCGCGCTGCTGCCCGACGGCAACGACAAGGACATGATACAACGCGTCCAGAATAACCTATTCAACGTATGCACCCATCTGGCCACCAACCAAGCCACTACCCCACTCCCCCCGTCCGCCCACGTGCCCGAGGGCGAGACCGCGCTGCTGGAGCGTCAGGTAGACGACATCGTGGCGTCATTGCCCGAGCGACAAGGGTTCATCCTGCCCGGCGGGACTACGGCGGCAGCCCAGGCCCATGTGTGCCGAGCCGTCTGTCGGCGTGCCGAGCGGTGCATCTGTCTGTTGGCGCAAGAGGCTACCGTGTCCACAGACATTTTGGGATACGTCAACCGATTGAGCGATTATCTGTTTGTTTTCGCAAAAAAAATCAATCATATTGCCGGTCAACATGAAAAAACATGGCAGAATGTTTGTGAATAGGAAAAAATATACTACTTTTGCGACCAAATACAAAAATCATCAAAACTAAACGATATGTATTGGACACTTGAATTAGCATCAAAACTGGAAGATGCACCATGGCCTGCAACCAAAGAGGAACTGATAGACTACGCCATCCGCTCGGGCGCACCGCTCGAAGTGCTGGAAAATCTGCAAGAGATAGAAGACGAGGGCGATGTGTATGAGAGTATAGAAGACATCTGGCTCGACTATCCTACCAAGGAAGACTTCCTCTTCAACGAGGACGAGTATTAGTTACTTGACCAATCCAGCAATTAAAGCTATGATTATGGCGCACCCGACAATTTGCACTTAATTGGCAGGCCCTACTTAAAAATGAAACAAAGACTAACAACATTATTGGTTTGCCTCGCATGGATTACCTATGCTTGGAGCGCAACACTGGGAGGAAATGACAATCACGGACCTTCCACCATCAAGGAGCGTCCACGTATCTTGATAAGCACAGACATCGGCGGCACTGACCCAGACGACAACCAGTCGATGATGCACTATCTGCTCTATAGCAACGAGTTCGACTGCGAAGGTCTCATCTCATCGCCATCATACGGTGACGGAAACGCAAGGGAAATCATCCGCATGATAGG
>CAVBXH010000105.1:0-4721 GCA_963599475.1 Acutalibacteraceae bacterium
GATTATAAAGACTCGACATGGAACACTCTGTTAGAAAATAGAATAGGGAAAACGACCAAAATTCTTTCAGATAATGCTTTCTTCTTTTTGAGATGTGATAACAATGGTAATCATTTAGTAAGACATATTTTAGATGGTGTTTTCGGATCATCACATTTCTTGGCAGAATTATTAGTCCAAAGAATAAGGAAGAATGTAACTGGTCAAGGTAAGGTATCATTACCTTTAGCTAACGATTCTTTGTTCTTATATTCGAATTATGACGACTATGTTTTCTCGAACCCGTATATAAAACTAAAGGAGATAAGAGAAAGTTATTGGAGAAGGGTTGATGACTCTTCTGGCTTTAGAAATCCACCATCTCGAATTCTTTTCGGAAAAGAATTTTTCCCTTACAAACACGATGCACATTTTAAGTATTCTCAAGAATCTATGGATAGGATGATTGAGGAAAAGCGTCTGCGTATTGTATGTAAAAATTGTGGAGAACCACATTATACAGGTAATTGGATTTCTTGTGCCAAATGCGGTTGTAAAGAGGCGACACCTCAATATAAGGTAGAAGCTACTGATAAGATTGTCTTAGACACAAACTGGTTGGACATTGCTGGATATTCAAGTACAACAGGGTTCTCCACTGAAAATGCTGAGGTTTTGTTGGATAGAACGATTGAACTTGCAACTTCTGAAGATGATATTGTAGCTGATTATTTTGCAGGGAGTGGCACAACCTTAGCTGTTGCTACAAAAAAGAAACGTAGGTGGCTGGGAGTTGAAATGGATAAGCAATTCGATGAGTATATCATGCCACGTCTAAAGAAAGTAATGAAGTCCGGCATCAGCCAATGCTTCAAATACATCCGCTTGGAGCAGTACGAGGATACGCTCAACAATCTTGTGGTGGCGCAGCCGGCCAACCTGTTTGATACTGCTGACGACACAGCATTCAAGGAAAGCTATATGCTGGGCTACATGATGGACACCGAGACACGTGGCTCGCTCTTCAACGTGGAGTGGTTCGTCAATCCGTTTGCCATGACGCTGAAAACCACCAAGGACAACGAGCTGGTGGAGACTGCCGTGGACATGGTGGAAACGTTCAACTTCCTCATCGGTCTGCGCGTGGAGACCGAGCACTGGCACATGGACGGCAACATCTGCGTGGTGGAGGGCGTGACGCACCGCACACACGAGACGGCACTCGTGATATGGCGCAACTGCGAAAAGGTGGACAACGACGCGCTCAACCGTTTCTTCTGCAAGATGGACTACTCTACGCTGGCACACGACTTCGACGTGATATACGTCAACGGCGACAACACGCTACCCAACCTGCGACGCGCCGACGACCGATGGAAGGTGGTGCTCATAGAGGAGGAATTCAAAAACCGTATGTTTGAGGAGGAATAAGCCATGCCAAGACGACCTACCAATCAACCCGGACGGTTGCAGGATGCGCTCGTGCTCTTCAAGTATATGCTACATCTGTTTGGTTGCAACGACTTGAAAGCTCTCTCTGCCGACCTGAAAGACCCGGCGCTCGAAGGGCTGAACGACGAGGGCGAGTCGCTGCTCTACCATGCCCTTGTGCAGCATCTCTACACGCAGAACATCTCCCGAGAGCAACTCTACGAATACGACCAGAACATCGTGCGCCACACGCTGGCCATCAACGCCAAACGCAAGGAGAAGATACAGTGGAAATACTACCAGTATCTCTCACTGCTCTTCACCGAGGTGTTTCTCGACCACTACTTCGCCGACCGTCAGGCGCTGCTCCGTGACATTCAAACGTTTCACGACAACGACTTCAACCGCCGCACCGAGACATGGCACGGCGTGCCACCTTTCGAGGAGAACGACCTGAACAAGCTTGCCTTTTGGTGTGCCACCGGTTCGGGCAAGACACTGCTCATGCACGTCAACATCAAGCAGTACCTGTACTACGCCAAGAAATACCATGCGCCCAAGCTCAACCGCATCATTGTCCTTACGCCTAACGAGGGACTGTCTAACCAACATGTAGAGGAACTGAAACGTTCGGACATGCAAGCAGATCTGTTCGTCAAAAACGGCGGAGGGCTGTTCCATGGTGACTCCATCGAGGTGATCGACATCAACAAACTTGCCGACAAGGACGGCGACAAGACGGTGGCGGTGGAGAGCTTCGAGGGCAACAACCTGGTGCTCGTGGACGAGGGACACAAAGGCTCGAACGGCGAGGTGTGGAAGAACTACCGCAACACACTCACGCAGCAGGGCTTCTCGTTTGAGTATTCGGCTACCTTCGGACAGGCCATTGCCGCCGCTACAGGTGCCAAGCGCAACGCACTGCTGACGGAATATGGCAAGGCTACGCTCTTCGATTACTCTTACCGCTATTTCTATGGCGACGGCTACGGCAAGGACTACCGCATCATGAACATGGCATCATGGGACGACCGCGAACTCTTCAATCTGTATCTCACGGCCTATGTGCTGAGCCTCTACGAGCAGACGCTGGCCTACAACCGCGACGCTTCCATCAATCGCCGCTTCCTCATCGCCAAACCGCTTGGCATCTTTGTAGGTAGCAGCGTGAACGCCGTGCGCACCGTGCATGGGCGAAACGTGTCGGACGTGGTGCAGATTCTGCTCTTCTTGCAGGACTTTGTGGAGAAACGCAATGAATATGTCGTCAACATCAAACGTCTGCTCGATCCCACCGACGGCGTAAAGAACGAAAGGGGCTACTCGCTCTTTGCCAACGCTTTCGCCCTAACGAAAGAGGGAATGCGACTGGGCAAGGAGATGGAGCATGCCGCCAAGGTGTACGACGACGTGCTGCGGACGCTTTTCCACAGCGAGATAAGCGGTGCGCGGCTGCATGTGGTGAAACAGAAGGGCGGCGACGGCGAGATAGGTCTGCAGGTGGGCAACGCCGACTACTTCGGTGTGGTGAACGTGGGCGACAGCGACAAACTGCTCACGCTCTGCGCCAACAACTCCTTGGTGACCGAGACAAAGGAGTTTGGCTCACTCTCGCTCTTTGCACATATCAACGACGAAGATTCGCCGATCAACCTGCTCATCGGTTCGCGCAAGTTCAACGAGGGGTGGAGCAGCTGGCGTGTGTCGGCTATGGGACTGATGAACATCGGACGAAGCGAAGGCTCGGAAATCATACAGACCTTCGGACGCGGCGTGCGACTGAAGGGATTTAAGTTCTCGCTCAAGCGTAGTTCGGCTCTCGACGCTTGCTACCAGCCGGGCAACTTGCCCAAGGGCTTGCGGAGCATTGAGACGCTCAACGTCTTTGGCGTGCGTGCCGACTATATGGACACGTTCCGCAAGTATCTTAAAGAAGAGGGGCTGCCAGCCAACGAGGAGGTGTATGAGACGTTGAGCATCCCCACGGTCAATCTGCTTGCCGACAAGCGACTGAAGATTGTGCGGCTGAAGCAGGGGTTCGACTTCAAGAAGGCGGTTACCGTGCATCCGCTCGATGCGCTCAACGGTTTGGCAAAAATCAAGGTGGACTGGTCGCCGAAGGTGGTTGCTCTATGGAGCGACGAAATGCGCATCACGAACGGCGACACGGCTTCGACGGGTTATCTCGCAGAACGCCATCTGCGCTTGCTCGACTGGCAACGTATCTTCTTCGCCATCGAGCAGATGAAGAACGAACGCAGCTGGTACAACATGGAGATTAGCATCAGCGGTTTGCAACAGCTCATGGCACAGCATGACTGGTATGAACTGAAGATTCCGAAGGAGGGACTGCTCTTCCGCGACTACGGCAAGGACGTGGCTCGCTGGGAGGAGATTACCATTGCGCTGCTCCGTGCCTACATCGACCGTGCCTACAAGCGACTGAAAGGTAAATGGGAATCGAAATACATGGAGACGGTTTATCTGGATGCCAACGACCCGAACTTCTTCGAGGAGTACACCGTGGAGGTGAGGCGCGACAAGGAGTCATGGATAGAAAAGCTGAAGGAGCTCAACGAGCAGATTCGCTCGGGCCACTTCGAGCAGGACTTTGCTATCGAGGCACCGTGGATCCAAGCGTTGCGATTCGACCAGCACATCTACTATCCGCTGCTCTGTCTGACCGAGAAGGACAGCACCGGCAAAAAGGTGTTGGTGGACAAGGACACCAATGAACCGCTCATCAAGATTTCGCCCGTGGCACTCAACCGTGGCGAGAGTACGTTTGTGGAGCATGTGCGCAAGTACTACAACGAGCACAAGGACGACACGCTAAAAGGCAAGGACATCTATCTGCTACGCAACGAAAGCCGCAAGGGTATTGGTTTCTTTGAAGCCAGCAATTTCTATCCCGACTTCATCCTGTGGGTGAACGACGGCAGCAAGCAGCATGTGACGTTTATCGACCCGAAGGGCATACGCAACCTGCATGGACTGAACGACCCGAAGATACAGCTCTTCCACCAGTTGCAGACCGATGTGCAGCCGTCGCTCGGCGACCCTGATATCGTGCTCGACAGTTACATCGTGAGCAATACTGACTACAAGGATGTGGATTTCTGGGGTACGCGCCCCGAGTTCACTGCCAGCCATGTTGTTTTCCAACACGACGACAACTATCTCGACATCATGTTCCAGTCCATATTGCAGTAACACTGTCTTTTACATACCTTATTATCGCTCATATCTTTGCCCGAAAAAGCAAGATATGAGCGATTTTTCTTTTTCAGACAACACATTCACCGTGCGCG
>CAVBXH010000106.1:0-4316 GCA_963599475.1 Acutalibacteraceae bacterium
ACGTCTGTATGCCTATGGGATATAATCTTCTGGCCATATCATCTGTATTTGCTGCGAAGTTACGTTTTTTTTCCCAAACCGCCAAACTTTTTGTTTTAATTCTGCGCAGCGCGCAAAATATCCGTGTCCAGCTGTGCCATCTGCCTCTTGCTTCCTTGCTGTGTTGCTATAAAGGAGGACTCTATGAGGCGGGTGATAGTGACACCTTTCTGTTCCCATGTAAAGGTTTTACCCGCTTGACGAGCCTTATCTCCCATTTCAGTGATAAGAACTCTGTCTGTCAGTTGTAACAACGCTTCTGCCAAATTCTTTATGGTAGTCTGTCGATGGGCACGAGGAAGGACAATTGCATATTCGTCTGAGAAATACTTAGTAAATCCTCCCGTATCAATGCAAATCAAGGGTTTCCCGTATCTCATGGAGTCAAATGACACGGTGACGGCTCCCTCCTTAAGGCAACTGTTCACGACCACATCACAGTTCTGCATATACCTATTGTATTCATTGATACCGACATTACCAACCAAATTTACAGTATTGGACAAGCCTTTCCGCTCTACAAGTTTTTTGATACTTTCCCTTTCAGTCCCGTCCCCGAGAATTGTCAGATGCAGTCCAGCGCACACCTCTTGCGCCCTGGCAAATGCCTCAACCAGCAGGTCGAATCCACGCCATCCATCCATGCGCCCTACTGCAAGATATTCGATGCGTCCAGCTGTTTTCTTTTCCATTTGCGTGGCGGCATCATACTTTTCCACTGCTACATCTGTGCATAATTGAGCTTTGTGACGATACTTGACGGGTATGATGCCGATGGTGTCTTCTGTTTTGCATAGAATCAAATTGGCATTTTTGCACCTTTTCCTGAACAAAGGATCATATTTGAGGCACTTCACTATCAGACGCCTAATGGATTCAAAGAGACGACTCTTGAACGTGTAATGTCTTGAATATTCTGATGAGATGGTCTCAGCTCCTCCCACAGGTCCCCATACAAAAAATTGTTTTTGTCCATATCGGCTCACAGGCCAGAGGATGTTACCGAATGTCAGGTTGTGGAAAATCTCAATGCCGTTGTCCTCCATGGTCTTCTTGACGATTTTATTGGCCAAGAGCGTCCAAAGAAGATAATAAGTCCGTATCCCTCTGAAAATCCCATTCTTAAAAAACAAATTGTTGAACGGAATGTCGAAATAGATGAAATGGATCCGTTTGTCGAGACCTTCTTTTTTGACGTATTCTTCGATGTCATCAATGGGTTCTTTGTGGACGAGAACCCACAACTCGTAATATTTTGACATTTCCAACACCCAATGCCACCCCACCCCTGGCTCAGATCCCATGTGGGGCATACAAGAGAATGCAGACACGAAAATTCTTTTCTTATCCATAATGGTGAATGATTTACTTTTTCAAAACGAGAAAATAAGCCTTTATTCGCTCCTTCAGTGTCCAACTGCTTTGTGTAAACACAAATAGACGAACAATCCCTAATATAGATTTGAACCAGACATAATGAATGCCACTATAGTGCTTGGACACGAAATAGTTGTAACTGGTCTGCGACAGGACAAAACGTCGGTAGGTCAATCCACTCCGCTCGAAACTTCCCCCTTCAAGATGGACAATCTGCGGGCCAACGATGAGCCGCCGAGGCACGCCAGCCTTTGCCATGCGCAGTTGCAAGTCGGTCTCCTCACAATACATGAATATATTCGGATCAAAGCCACCGAAGCGATCATAAAGTTCACGAGGCAGAAACATATCGGCTCCAATGATGTAATCCACCTCTTTCTCCATGCACGCTTCTTGCCGCCTCCTTCCGCGAAGCCTGTCTTTCACTCTGCCATAGAGATATCTAATCTCACTGGCGACAGAGGGAAACTCGCCATATGAACTATTGACAGATCCGTATTGCTTCAACAACCATCCGCCCGTCACGCCATGGAACTCCTTATGGCCTACGGCATAGTCGTAGAACATCTTTACCGCATTGTTGAGCAGCAGGGTGTCGCTGTTGAGCAGGAACAGATATTCCCCTTGTGCCCGGCTCGCCCCAAGGTTGTTGGCCTTGCCAAAACCGAGGTTTTCGCCGCTGGCTATCCAGCGCACAGCAGGGAAGCGCGACAGGACATACTCCTCAGAACCGTCGGTAGAGGCATTGTCCACCACGATGACCTCGAACGTGATGCCGTGTGTCTGCTCATACACGGTTCTCAAGCAGTCGGCGAGCAACTCACGCGTGTTGTAGTTCACGATCAGTATCGATACATTCATCATCATCTCTATCGGGATTTTCTTGTAAATATCTCACTACGGTAAAGACATACAGCATGGACCAGACAATATATACATTGCCGACATTGCAGGTCAATAGTACGATGAAACAAACCGTCTCCAAGGACAGCACGCGTCTGATCATGCAGGAATATAGCAAAATCAGGGAGAAGAGGAAAGCAATCAGCCCATATTGCTCCACGGTGGAAATCTTTCTGTCGTAAATCTTAAACCAGTTTTTCTCCGTCTGACCTTCCATGATTGTGCCCTTTCCGACCCATGTATCCTTGGCATTGAGGTCAGACTTGACGGTGTTGACCAGCGGAACAATACGATAGGCTGCGCTTCCGTCTGTGTTTCGTATCACCTTCTGGTTCATGGTCAGCGTGGCACTCGCCGAGTCGAAGGCCCGTCGGAACTGCTCGTTGTCCGAGTAGAAGCCGATGGCGAGCACGATGCCGATGGCAGGAACGATATAATACAGGGTTTTAAGTCGGACGAAATAAAGGAGCAGGATGCCAAAACCGATCCACCCCGTACCGCTGCCCATGAAGCATATCAGATAGAGGTAAGCCAGCGTGACACCCCGGTTCTCCGGGCTGAACAACGTGCCCAACGACACGTTCCTCACCCCATACTCCATCTCAAGGCAGCGCAGCCATCCCAGAACGAGTCCTGTGAGGACCACCGCCGTATGCGACGGCTCACAGGTGAGCGTGGGCAAGTGGTTCCATTTGTAATAGGCAGTACCCGTCATCACTGTTTCCTGGTTGAGATTGAGCAACCTCACATAATTGAAGCCGACGAGCGTGGCCATCTGCTGCACGAGCAGCGCTATGAGGAAGACATAGATGAAGCCCCGCAGAAACCGCTCGAAGGTGCGGAGGGTAAAAGCCCCGAAATGCACACACTGGTAGAAGGCGAAGTAGGCACCGATGTACAGGCCAAGGTATAGTACGGTCGACCATCGCACATGCTCTTGAAACAACGAGGCCGTAAAGCACACAAGCCAATAGAAGCCCCCAGTAATCACCGCCTTGTTGACGGTGGCGTTGAACAGGTAATAACAGATGGCCACACTCATCATGCCCACCTTGACGAAGGAGACGGTATATCCCTCAATGGGGGTGTGCTGAATGCTCATCAGCACCAGCATGATAAAGGGCAGCTTGACATAAAATGGGTTGTCACGCCACCATGATCTTAGTCCATTCATTATTCACTTGATATTCCTTTAGATACTCAATCACGGCAAAATCATTCATTTTGACCTGTAAAAATCCCGATACCACGCTGCGAACTTCCGCAACCCTTCCCAGATGCCCGTCTTCGGTGGGAAGCCATATTGGTCCCGATGAATCCCGGAGCACCCGTGACGAGCACAGTCTTGTTGTTCAAATCTATTTTCTGCATATATTATCCCTCCTTCGGATAAAGGTTATGATTTTTTTCATGATCTATTTCATTGATGCTGTTTAATCGCTTCCTTGCGTGTATTGCTGTTGTTCTTGCCGTCGCTGGACAGAGGTCACTTCAAACTCACTCAGGGCTTCGCCCAGCCGCCGCTTCGTCTGGAGCAACTCGTCCGGGTCGTCCACAAAACGGGAGAAGGCATGGATGATCTCCTGGTAATAGCGGAGGTGGTAGCAACCTAAGCCCTTCTGATGGAAAAGAAGGTGTCGTGCTTGAAACGGCAAACCTTCATGAACGCACGCACGGGAATGCAGTGACGCTGCAATTCCCCGTCCAGCACCACACCAAACTGGCGGTTGCTGGTCTGAAAAGTCTTTTCTGACATGAAAAATTGATTTAAAAAAGTTATTGTTTGTGAAAATATCTCAAGATGTTCCCCTTCCATGGGAGGGGAACGGGGATATTCGGAATTTCGTATCTTTGCAGCGATTCAACGCTTAACATTAAAACACTTCACTATGTATGTATCGACATTCAAAGGCATGACTGGCAAGCAGCCGCAGCAGGCCCACACCTCGAGCACGAGCTGGTCGCGCTCTACTTCCGTGTGCCCACGGAGGGCGAGA
>CAVBXH010000107.1:0-4225 GCA_963599475.1 Acutalibacteraceae bacterium
TTTAATTAAAAATTCACCGCCGGCCGGACAGTGTGTCTGTTTGACAGGTGCAAAGTTAAGGACAAAAAGAAGCCCCGACAAGCAAATGTCGGGGCAAGGAAACTTTTAGAAACTTTTCAGGAAACTTTTGGCCGTTTTAGAAACTTTTGGGGCATTTTGGGCGAAAATCGGGGGTTAAAATAGAAACTTTTAGAAACTTTTTGGTCAATTGCGCGAAAAAAGTTTCTATATTACCCCCTGTCGTTCCCCACCAGTGCGCGGCGGAAGTCCAGTGCTATGTTCTTGTAGGTCAAGAAGGTGCGTCCAGTGACGGGAGCGTTATTCTCGTTCCAGTGGTCCAGTGGCTTGGCAAACGAGAGCACCTCCAGCTTGCGCAGGTCGGCCAGATCCAGCCGTGGCGCTTCCTCCACCATGATGTCGCCCAGCAGTTCGGCAAAGCCCTCGCAGGAGGCCACCACCTGCAGGTCGCACAGCACGCGGTAGACGGCGAACCACTGGCGGTTGTTGCGCACCGAGCCCACCACCACTTTCAGTGCGTGTGCGATTTCGGGGGGCGTGAACGTGCGCTTCATCATCTTCTTGGCCTTGCGGACGGCCTTCATGCAGCGTAGTGGGTCGCCCGACGGCCGCTTGTGCACGATTTCCAGCACCACGCCGAAGAGTCGGTACTGGTGGTCGCCGTTGATGGGCATCGGCAGGAAATTATCGTTGCCGGGCACGAGCCACTGCGTGCCGTCATCGTCCACGAAATAGGTCTTCACAGTGGGGCCGTAGTCATAGTGGGCCACAACGATGTCGCCCGAATAGGCCACGTCCTGCTTCCTCACCAGCAGCTGGTCGTCCTCGTGGATGTCGAGGTCGCGCATGCTCTCGCCTTTCACGTGCACCAGCCAGCAATCTCCGTCAATGTATTCCTTGGGGATGGGCATCAGCTCCGCGTCGTCGTCTGCGTAGCTGTCGGGCACGCTGGCGTACACCTCGCGGAATAGGGGCACTGAGGTCATTTGGCAGGGCTCTGCTTCCCAGCCGTAGGCGCGGAAATACGCCATTTCTTCTTGTTCGGTCATGGTATGTGTGTGTTTTATCTTTAACTTTCAAAGGGTATTCTGTCGCACGACGGGACATTGTCGGAGGCGAAATCAGACGCGCCAACGAACCGCAAATCGTCAATATGCTTTATCATAGTATGCTGCACTTCAAGATTTTCAAGTTCCATGCGCCTGTTTTTTGCCATCTCACAAAATTCCGTCTCTTGCTCAATACCTGCAAACCTTCGTCCGCATAGATTAGCAGCGATGCCCGTAGTGCCGCTTCCGCAGAAGGGGTCAAACACCCAGTCTTCCACCTCTGTCGATGCCAAAATAAGGCGTGTCAGGAGTCGCAGAGGCTTTTGGGTAGGATGCTTTCCGCACGATTTTTCCCATTGTCCGATGGCGGGCAGTCGCCAAACATCTGTCATCTGCTTGCCGCCATTGATTCGTTTCATCAATTCGTAATTGAACTTATGGGGCACTTTCTGTGTCTTTCTTGCCCAAATGACAAACTCGGTGGAGTATGTAAAGAATCGACAGGAGATATTGGCTGGCGGATTGGCTTTCTGCCAAGTGATGACATTCAGTATCTTATAGCCCAGTTCCGTAAGGCAGTTGGCCACGGAAAAAA
This sequence comes from Acutalibacteraceae bacterium, assembly GCA_963599475.1. Taxonomy (GTDB): domain Bacteria; phylum Bacteroidota; class Bacteroidia; order Bacteroidales; family Bacteroidaceae; genus Prevotella. The sequence goes on from CAVBXH010000107.1 coordinate 1,663, forward strand.
TATTGTGGTACGTGCCGCTTATCCATATTGTGCCGTTGTCTTTCAGTTTATCGCGACATAGGCGCAACCATCCCATATTGAATGCCATCATGTCCTCCTGCGACCTACCCTTGTCCCATTCACCTTTGTCCACGCACACCACCTTGCCGCTCTGCAACGAAATTCCACCGTTGGAAAGGAAATACGGTGGGTCTGCAAATATCATGTCGAACCTGAAATCGAAGTCCTTCATTAGTTCGAAACAGTCGCCATGAGCAAGGGTGAAGTCACAATTCGGCGAGGTGTAGAAAGAGTCAATCATTCTCTGTGACAGTGTAATCCTTTTGCTGATTTATGAACGTAGATAGATCTACTTTCCCCTCAAAAATTAGTCCTGTTATGGTATTTCCACCACCGGTTCCGCCCTCTTTCATCTTTATAGCTCTTTTATAAATTCGTGTATTGATGTCAAATTGTAGACACTTGGGATGATGCTGAAGGCTTCCTGTAACTTGTTTTTTGCAGATTTCCATCCCTTACCGTCTGTTATCCAGACAAACTCAAAACCGTTGACTGCATTGATTTTCGGCGCAATGTCCGAATAGGAACGAGCCACTTCGTTGAGTTTGGATCCGCCACCGCTATAAAAGTTTACTTCCATCAGATACGTTTTCGATGGAGTCTCTATGACAAAGTCAAAACGTTTTTCGTCATCGCCAAGCGCATCTGTTATTGCCGGCCATTCTCTTGAATAGACTTCTTGTCTAAATGGTACGCCAGCGTTTTTGAAAATGCTGGCGACAGTATTCTCCATAACGTGTCCGCTTCTGTTCTTTCTTGCATTTGTATCCAATCCGGTTTCAATGCCGAAAACATAGTCCACAAGATTCTTCACCTGTTGGTTTTGAAGAACAACACTAAGTCCCGTGTCCGTCAGAAAAGTCATGACGGAATCAACAGAAGTGAACATACTTTCAAGTGGAATACAGTTGCCTACAGAATCAAGAATCTTCTTTTTGTCACGAGTACGCACGGCAATGAGAATATCCATAACCGAAAAAGCGTTCTTGTCTCTGTTCCATATTGTCTCTACGCTTTTACGCAAATCCGTTGCGCCAATCAAGCTGTTAAGCATACACAGACTCAACTTAATATCTTCCACATTCTGTGAGATTTTTTCAAAGTCGCAGAAGAAGTCCAACGTTTGGTTTGTCTCTTTGAGTTGAGACATGAATTTCTCAAAATCCTTAGGCATATACAATTTGTGGCTCAGCCACTTCTAGTGGTTCAAAATGCAAGTGAAGTCTATGCTCCGCCGTATTCACGTAATTGCGCACAAGTATTTCCGAAATCTTTCCACGCTTCGCTCCGTTCGCATTGACGTTGCGCGAGGCCATTACTCTGTCAATGTAATAATCAGCGTACAGCACGTCAAAGAAATTGTCAGCTTCGTCTTTTCCCTTGCAATCTGAATTGCTCAACATGAAAAGATGTCCATCCGCAGCTACTGCGTCACAAAACTCCTTCAGCCTGACTTGTGAACCGTCATTGAATGAATCTTTTGTATAGTCGTTGAAACTTGATGTGTCGCTGAGTGGACGATAAGGAGGGTCAAAATAGAAAAGGGTCTGTTCGTGCGCAAAATCAAGTGTCCGGGAAAAATCTCCCTCAAGTATTTCCACGCGTTTCAGCAATTCACTGTCTGCACGCAGTGTTGCTTCGTCACAGATTTGCGGAGTCATGTATTTTCCGCATGGCACATTGAAAAGTCCCTTGCGGTTAACTCGATAGAGACCATTGAAACACGTTCTGTTCAAGAAAAAGAACAAAGTGGTGTTCTCTATTGGATCAAGGTTCTTTTCATTGTACCTTGAACGGACTTCCATATACATGTCACGCTTTGCGTCCATATCGGACAGGGCATGATAACGCTGCTCTATGTCGCGTAGGGAGGGGATCAGTTGTTCGACGCTGTCTCTAACCGTTTGGTAACAAACGATAAGGTCATGGTTGATGTCATTGATGACAGCACGTTTGATGTTAGGATGCTTTTGCAGCATGTGGAACAACATAGCTCCACCACCGACAAAGGGCTCAATGTAAGTCGCATTGTTCCAATTATCAAAGTCAGCTGGCAGCAATGCTTCCAGTTGTTCAATGAGTTGTCCCTTTCCGCCAACCCACTTGATGAATGGTTTTGCTTTTGTCATTTTCTTTGTTGTTTATTCTAAGTTCCGTTGGACATGAGGACGATCACATCTACGCGAGCGACTGGACTTCCTCTGCCGTCAGCCCAGACAGGTCGGCTTTAGGGTCGAGGTATTTCATACGCGCGGTGTTGTTTGTTTCTGCTGCAAAGGTAGTGCAAACCGAGCGAAAAACAAAGAGAAACAGAGTTTTTCTTTGTTTTCCGAGGTGCAGCCTACCTTCGACGCGTAGCGTCAGAGGTACGACTCTTTTTCTGACACTGCATCGTTGCCGGGCATTTTTTCATCGCTCGGAGATTGATTATCACGAAAACCGGTTAAACGGTTAAACGGTTAAAGTCGTTTCGGAAAAACAAATTTTCCTCACGTACCTTATA
>CAVBXH010000108.1:0-4181 GCA_963599475.1 Acutalibacteraceae bacterium
TGTGTACATCTTCCTTGGCGGCACTCACGCCGCGCATCATATATCTGTTATTCATAATTAATAATTAAGAATTAAGAATTAAGAATTAAAAATGGGCTGATCCATTTTTCATCCTTATCTTATGTTGTTGTTATTCTTTGTTGATTTTAAGATTGAAGTGATTAATTTTATCAATTCCGTGCAATCATTGTTTATACTTTCAAAAGTTTTTTCGTCGATATAATCCGTTTCCTTCATCAAGTCTAACCAATATGCAGTTTCATTGGCCTCTTTTAGAGAGATATGTAGTTTGGCAATGAAGTCACTTGTGCTTTGGGCTTTTATGCCTTCGGCTATGTTAGCCCCAACGCTTGTGCCACATCGAAGACATTGCTTGCTAAGAACAAATTCCTTCTTCTCGGTTGTAAGCCATTGGTACATACGTATGATACGTATGGCAAATGATTTGCTTTTTTGTTCTATAATATTGTCTTCTTTCATCATCCGAAGGCTTAATTATTAATTATTAATTATTAATTTTTAATTATTAATTATTCCAAAACTCCCAACTGGCGAAGGCTTGCAGCAGCAGCATCTCCAGTCCGTTTTTTACGTTTGCCCCGTGTTCCTCACCTTTCTTCATGAAGAGGGTCGTGTCGGGGTTGTAGATGAGGTCGTAGAGGATGGTGTGGTTGTCCATGGCTTCGTAGGGCAGCTGCGGACAGGCTTCCGTGTTGGGGTACATGCCGACGGGCGTGCAGTTGACGATGACGTTGTACTCCTGGATAACCTCCGGCGTGATGCTTCCGTACTGTATCGTGCCGGGACGCTCGAAGCGGCTGACAAAGAGGGTTTCAAGGCCGAGGCTGTGCAGTCCGTAGTTGACGGCCTTCGATGCACCTCCCGTGCCCAGGATGAGTGCCTTCTTGTGCCATTTGGTGTCGAGCATAGGCTCGATGCTCTTGGTGAAGCCGACGGCATCGGTGTTGTAGCCCTTCAGCGTGACTTGCTTCTTTCCCGTATGGGTCACGCGGATGACGTTGACGGCACCGATGGCGCGTGCCTCCGGCGTGATGCTGTCCAAGAAGGGAATGACCTTTTCCTTGTAGGGGATGGTCACGTTGAGTCCCCGAAGCTCGGGGTTGGAGTCGAGCACTTCGGGCAGCAGGTCAATGCTGGGGATTTCAAAGTTCTCGTAGGTGGCGTCAATGTTCTCGTCGGCGAATTTCTGGTTGAAATAGCTGACGGAGAAGGAGTGTCCGAGCGGATAGCCGATAAGTCCGTATTTGTCCATGGGTCTTGTGTCTATGAGGTTTATTTCGTTGCTTGGTACATGGTGCAGATGCCGAAGGTGAGTCGTCGGAAGGCGGCGTGTCCGAATCCGGCTTTCTGGAGGATTTCCACCATCTGCTCGCCCTGTGGGAAGGCTTCGATGGTGCGCGTGAGGTACGAGTAGGCGGCAGGGTCTCTGGAGACCAGACGGCCGTAGAGGGGCAGTACGGTATGGGCGTAGAGGCGGAAGAGCTGGCGCATGGGAAAGCGCACGGGCGTGGTCAGCTCCACGATGCTCAGATGGCCGCCCGGCTTCAGCACGCGGCAGATTTCCCGTAGCCCCTGGTCGAGGTCTGCGAAGTTGCGGATGCCGAAGGCCGCCGTGACGGCATCGAAACTCCCGTCGTCGTAGGACAGGTGGAGACAGTCTTCCTTGTGGAAGGTGATGACGTGTTGCAGTCCCTCGCGCTCCACCTTCTTGCGGCCTATCTCCATCATGCCTTCGCTGATGTCGGCTCCCACCAGACGGTGGGGCTTGAGCATCTTGGCCGCCAGGATGGCAAAGTCGCCCGTGCCAGTGGCCATGTCGAGGACGGTCTGCGGACGGTAGGCCGCCAGCCAACGGACGGCCTTCCTGCGCCACACCTTGTCGATGTCCCACGAGAGGCGATGGTTGAGCGCATCGTAGGTGGGCGCGATGTTGTCGAACATCTGCGCCACCTGTGCGGTCTTTTCTCCACCGTCGTGGTAGGGCTTGATGGCCTCCTGCCTGTACATCTCCTTATCTCGTTTTCAGATAGTCGGCCACGTTCTTTTCGATGCGTGCGGCCAAGTCGTCGCTGTCGGCGGTCTTGACGAACTTCTCGCCGGTGATGTGCTCATACAGCTCAATGTAGCGTTCGCTGACGCTCTCGGCATACGCGTCGGTGATTTCGGGCATGGTCTGTCCGGGTTCGTTCATGAAGTCGTGCTCGATGAGCCACTGGCGCAAGAACTCCTTGGAGAGCTGGCGCTGCGGCTCGCCCTTGGCAAACTTCTCCTCGTAGCCGTCGGCGTAGAAGTAGCGCGAGGAGTCGGGCGTATGAATTTCGTCGATAAGGTAGACCTTGCCGTCGCGCTTGCCAAACTCGTATTTCGTGTCCACGAGGATGAGTCCCCGTTGGGCGGCGATTTCCTGTCCGCGCTGGAAGAGCTTGCGGGTGTAGTCCTCCATGACGGCGTAGTCTTCGGCGGAGGCGATGCCCTGCGCGATGATTTCCGCTTTCGAGATGTTGAGGTCGTGGCCTTCGTCGGCCTTGGTGGTAGGGGTGATGATGGGTTCGGGGAAACGCTGGTTCTCCTTCATGCCGTCGGGCAGTTTCACGCCGCAGATTTCCCGGCATCCGTTCTTGTATTCTCGCCAGGCCGAACCGGTGAGGATGCCGCGGATAATCATCTCCACGCGAAACCCTTCACACTTCAGGCCAACGGTCACCATGGGGTCGGGCGTGGCCAGCTTCCAGTTGGGGCAGATGTCTGTCGTGGCATCGAGAAAGCGTGCGGCAATCTGGTTGAGCACCTGTCCCTTGAAGGGGATGCCCTTCGGGAGGATGACGTCAAAGGCCGAGATGCGGTCTGTGGCCACCATGACCATGAGGTCGTCGTTGATGTTGTACACGTCGCGTACCTTTCCGTGGTACACACTCTTTTGTCCTTCGAAGTTGAAGTCAGTCCTTGTTAATGCTTTCATTGCTATGCTGTTTTTTGTCGAATTTCTCGTAGGCGTTGACGATGCGTGTCACGAGTTTGTGGCGCACGATGTCTTTGCGGTCCAGTTCCACCACGCCGATGCCCTCAACCCCTTTCAGAATGGAGAGAGCCTCCTTCAGTCCGCTCTTCTGCTCGCGGGGCAGGTCTATCTGCGTCATGTCGCCGGTGATGATCATCTTGGTGTTCCATCCCATGCGCGTCAGGAACATCCGTATCTGCTGCGGCGTCGTGTTCTGCGCCTCGTCGAGGATCACGACAGCGTCCGAGAGTGTCCGTCCGCGCATGAAGGCCAGCGGCGCAATCTGTATGACGCGTTTCTCCATCATGTCCTGCAACTTCACCTGCGGCAGCATGTCCTCCAGCGCGTCGTAGAGGGGTTGCAGGTAGGGGTCTATCTTCTCCTTCATGTCGCCGGGCAGGAATCCCAGCTTCTCGCCGGCCTCCACGGCAGGGCGCGACAGGATAATCTTCTTGGCGGTCTTTTTCTTCAGTGCCCTCACGGCCAGTGCGATGGAGAGGTAGGTCTTTCCCGTTCCTGCCGGGCCTACGGCAAACACCATGTCGTTGTCGGCAAAGGTCTGAATCAGTGCCTGCTGGTTGGCCGATCGCGCCTTGATGGGTCGTCCCGTCATGGAGTAGCAGACCACGTCGTCGGGCACCTCGTCCGTTGTGCGGTGTCCTTTCACGATGTCGAGGATGTCCTCCTCCTTCAGCGCATTGAACTCCAGCACGTGCTTCCGCATCTTCTCTGCACTGGCTTCAAAGGCCGCCATCTGTTCCTCGTTGCCGAGAATCCGCATCACATTGCCGCGCGCCACGATGCGGAGTTTGGGAAACAATGCTCTCATCATCTGCAGATGGCTATTGCCTGCACCGTAGAACACGCCCGGGTCTATATCCTCCAATACGATATGCTTCTCTATCAAAACCGTCCCTTTTTTCTATTTTGTTGCAAAGGTACGACTTTTTTTTCTTTTCTGCAAGAGTTTGTCATGAGTATGTGTGGTATTCTTTGTTAAACGGCTGTGAAATAGGTAGTTGTATGTATATTTGTCGTGCAGCTTAGGGATTGGTTATCGCGGATCTGTCATCTGTCATCTGTCAAACTCAAAATGAAAATGCAAAAGACAATATACATTATTAATAAATATTTATATATAAGGTACGTGAGGGAAATTTGT
>CAVBXH010000109.1:0-4075 GCA_963599475.1 Acutalibacteraceae bacterium
GTTTTGGATGGAGGTCTTGATCGCAGTCAAAGGGTCCATCCAGTTTTGGATGAAGCCATTGATCGCGATCAACGGTCACTTCCCGTTTTTTTCGAACGGGAAGTTCCCTCGCGCGCGTACATATAATATAAGGTGTCGTCTATTGCATGAAAACAGTTCACTTAATCGTACCTCTGACGCTATGCGTCGAAGGTAGGCTGCCCCTCGGAAAACGTCCGCCAGTTGGGCAAGAGCAAGAAGTACCACCTGTTGCAGACCGTCAGCGAGAAGAAGATGCAGGTACTTGATAGGATGGAAGTCGGATTTCTTTCCCCCATCTTCAGACGGTGACACGGGGGAGGGATGATATTCTCCTATTGCATGGGTTCTGCGCGTACGTAATAGTAATCGTTCTTGGGGTCTGCGTCATCGCGATTGAGGACAAGGGCGATTCGGGTGTCTGCCGTTTCCCAGTAAGTGATGATTTCGGCATGGTCAGGCAACGTCTGGAACAATGCGCAATAATGATCTGCCTGTTTGCCCGCATCAAGACCTTTTCCGTAATGGTTGGTCATCAGTTCCGTCAGTTCGCAAGCCTCTTCCAGCAACAAGGCTACGTCATTACCCGTTCCCTTTTCTCCAGCATTATATCGCAGTTCTGCATACACCTTGTTCATGTCGTTGTTGTATGTGCGCGGCTCGTAGACCGTGAAACTGCGTTTCTGGTCCAGCAAGCAAGTTGCAGTAAATTGCCGGGGCTTGCTCATGGCAAATCTTCCCCAATCGAAGCACAGGAACTTGTCATTGTAGACGTTGTGGCGCATCGTGTATGTGTAAACGACACGACCGTTCTTGTAACCGTCAAAATAGGACGTCAAGTCGGAGTTGGTGTAAAAGAAACGGGTGGTCCATGTCAAGGTCGTCTGTGCCTGTCCCTGTTTCTGGCGGTGTATGACATAACGGTCAGGAAGATTTCGGTCATCGGTTCTCCACACGATATAGTCGAAATATTCCAGTGCGGGATTGGGGAGCAGCGTGGTGCCGAGATGGTCTGTCAGCGAGAACGTCACATCCCCAAAGGTGACAAGGACACTCCCGTCGGTCTCTTCTTCAGATTCATCAGGGTTGCTGTATTGTACACTTACCCGGAACTTACAGTCGTTGGGGACAGCTCCTGGAAAATCGATATTGGCATCATAGCCGTATGTATTCTTTATCTCGGCAAGCTCCTTGTCCGTCATGCGCTGATAGACCACCATTGCATAGAACGGTTTGTCGCCATGCTCATCGGATGTGATGCCCAGTTTCTGCAAGGTGTACATCTGACGGTATCTTGACTCCGTTTTCGTAAAGCGCAGCACCTGCATATATCGGTTTTGCGTGCTTTGGCTTGCAGGGCCGCGCATGATGAACCCAGTTGCAGCATCGTAGGACCATTCTGTCTTGTCGTAGGATTTGCCGGCAACATCACCATGTTGAAAACCGATAAGATGGCCGTCGGCCTCAAACCAATAGTCGGTATATCCGCTGCCATAGACTGTTGTACGGTAGTCCGTTCGTGACAGTCTGCCGTCATCCTGCACCTTGAATATGCCGACGACTTTCCATCCGTATTTAGCCACCTCATCCTCAATGACTGTAGCTCCTGCGGGTTCGAGACCCTCCAGCACGCAGCATCCGTCATCATTGATGGTGTAGGTGTAATCAAACAGATTGCCATAGTCAGTAATTGACTCGTCCAGATGGTCTGATTTGTCACAACCAGTAAAAGTAATCATACTGAGTATTGTCAGCAGAAATATCCTAATTTCAAAAGGTATAGAGGTCTTCATGCGTGCAAAGGTACGGCAATTTTCCTAAACGAAAGCATAAAAGAGACTTTTTTTATCGACCTTCAGCGCAATGGCGCAGTTCTTCCAACAGGAAGCGAAGAACAAGACCGACAGACCTTGACCGCTGTTAAAAAGGGTTAACCTCCTTCGTTCTCTCTTTGGTTGTCTCGACTTAAAGTCGTACCTTTGCACCCCCAAACAAAAAAAAGGACAAAGAGAAATGAAGAAGATTGATTTCAGCAGAGACAAGATTGATTTCGGAACGGGGAAAATCGGACCGTTGTTCCGTGCATTGTTCTTTCCTACACTCGTCGGAATGGCTTTCATGTCGTCTCAGACCGTCGTCGACGGCATCTTTGTGGGACGCGGCGTTGGAGCCGAAGGCATTGCAGCCGTCAACATCGTCGCTCCGTTGTGGACGGTGGCCACCGGACTGGGTCTGATGTTTGGCATCGGCGCCTCGGTGATGGGCGGCGTTCATCTGGCCGAAAAGAACGCGAAGGCAGCCCGCATCATCCTGACACAAGCGTTTGGCGTGGGCTTCGCCATCAGCGTGCTCCTTGCATTGCTCATCCTGTGCTTTCCGAAAGACATCGTCTATGCACTGGGGTGCAGCAAATTGCTGGAAGGCTTTGCTCTGGACTATCTGCTGTGGTTGCTGCCCGGACTGGTTTTCCTGGCCTGGCAGTGCGAGGGCATGATGCTGGTGCGCTTGGACGGTTCACCGCGCTATGCCATGTGGATACAGGTGGCAGGAGCGGTCACCAATATCGTACTGGACTGGCTGTTTATCTTTCCGTTGGGCATGGGCGTGAAGGGCGCAGCCATTGCCACCTCCATTGCCTGTGGCGTGGGCGGCCTGATGGCACTGGTCTACTTCATCGGCTTCTCCACCTCGCTGCGGTTCTACCGCTTGAAGGCGAGCGTCACCTCCCTGATGCTCACGCTGCGCAACGTATGGGATATGGCGAGGATTGGCTCTGCCACCTTCCTTACAGAGATTGCGATGAGTGTCACCATCGTGATAGGAAACTATCAGTTCATGTCGATGCTACATGAGGATGGTGTGGCCGCGTATGCCGTAGTGTGCTATCTGTTCCCTCTTATCTTCTCCATCAACAACGCAGTGGCGCAGGCAGCCCAACCCATCATCAGCTACAACTACGGGGCCAAACTGGATGGGCGTGTGGCGCAGACATTGCGGCTGTCACTGGTGACGGCGGTCACCTGTGGCCTCGTGGTGATGCTGGCATTGATAGCTGGCGACACAGCCATTGTCGGCTGCTTCCTGCATCCCAAGGAACAGGCCTTCCGGATTGCCGTGGAGGGGCTTCCCTGGTTTGCCACCTGTTCGATGTTTTTCGCCGTCAATGTGGCCTTCATCGGGTACTGCCAGAGCGTGACAAAGGCTGGACGTGCCATGACATACACGTTGCTGCGCGGTATGCTGTTCCCCGTGGCAGCCTTCCTACTGTTGCCGCAACTTGTGGGAACAACAGGACTATGGATCGCCATTCCCGCTGCAGAGTTGACCACCGTTGTCCTCATTGCCGTGGTGCAGTGCTGCAGACAGGTGAGACACAGCCACAGCTGATGCCGGCTTACACTTTGTATCTCATCCAGACGGTGTCGCCCATGCGCTCTACCGATTGCAGCTGGAGCAATGTAGCAGGACGATTGGGTTCGTCAATACCGTCGAACACGGCAGCCATGCCCTTACGTCCGTCGATGCCGGGGCCTATCATCAGACTTACCTCGTCCAAGAGTCCAGCGGCAAGGAAGGCACCGTTGATGTGTCCGCCACCCACTACGGCGATGCGTTCCACACCAAACTCTGCATTCAAGATGTTCATCGCCTTCGCCAAGTCGATGTGCTTCTTCCCTACGGCAATCCATGAAATGCCCTGCCGGTTGAGCGTGTCGAAGTATTCCTTCGGACAATCCTCGCAAGCGATGACGAGCTGCGGCCGACCGTATTGTGCATTTGGCCAACGCAGTTTGCCGTGCGTATCAATGGCCACATCATAGCCATGACTGCTTTCGGCAGCCTTATGAAAGGCGGTGCGTCCGATAGGTTCGGGCGATGCGGCTACGAAAGGCTCGGGCAGAGCAAAGTGTATCTGCTTGGTTACCCGTCCTTCAATGGTTGTGGGGCAATCGAGTTGCTCCAATGCGTCATAGTAAGCATTGGAAGGGTCAATCTGTTCGGTCATGGCGCAGTCGATGCGACCGTCCACCGATGCCATCATGTGGCAAATAATGTA
>CAVBXH010000110.1:0-3905 GCA_963599475.1 Acutalibacteraceae bacterium
GGGGTATGGTGTAATGGTAACACTGCAGATTCTGGTCCTGCCTTTCCTGGTTCGAATCCGGGTACCCCAACAAGAAAATCCGCTAAGTCGCTGAGATGCAGTACTTGGCGGATTTTTATTACCCTAAATTGGCGTCCAAAAATCAGGTCTTTACGATGATCTTCTTTTGGGGAAAGGGTGTTTCGGTCAGTCCGCCATAACTCTCGGCAGCTTCCTTGAGCGCCTCGTCAGTGGTGTACGCCTGATAGCGGGTACAGCGGGTGACGATGGTCTGTGGCGAACATCGGTCGCCAACCACGCGTACCAGTGCCCAACCCTTGTCCTCGTCACCGAATTCCTTACCCACAAGCCCCAAATGCCCGTCCACAACAACCAATTCAGCATGCGACACTTCCCGCTTACTGAACCTTACATGAGGGATGCCGTCATCAGTCTGCACAGCCGTATAGAGCCACCATTGCTCGTTATAGTTAAAACGTGCTTCCTTCAAGTCGGTCACCAGGGCGGGGACACCGTTCAGCGCACCAAACGCCTGATTCACCGTCGGCAGCGTGCCATCGCTCACTGGTATGCCAGGCATCAGGAACGATGCCTCCGTCATGCGGTCTTTTTTCAGATAGACGACAGGTAAGTGGTTGGCTATCGATGCAAAATTCAGATAGGCCGTCTGTCGCTCGGTAAACATGGGCTTACAGTGCTTCAGCATCTTCCAAAGTGCCATGGTGTGGCGCATCTTCTGCCGCTGGATAAACTGCGGCAATGTGTTGCTGCGCTTCTCATCCGACGTGGCCGTACGCGTAATCAGCTGACCCTTACGCTTGTAGATTGTCACCCCTAACTGATGGAGACTGCCCGTCAGCAGGAATCCTAAGTCTTTTTTGTCCTTTTTCATCGTTCCTTCTTATCTTGTTTATCTGTATTGCACCGTTATAGAAAGCTCTCTGATCCGCATTTCTCAACTATTTCTCCCCATCATTGTCCGGTATTTGTCCAGTATTTGCCCAGTACTTGTCCAGTATTTGTCCAGTGCAGACTGGACACATACTGCACATATACTGTACATCTACTGCGCATCGGATGACGCTGCTCCTTTGCTGCTCAGTTGAAAACTGGGCGTTGAGAGCTTGCTGCCGTCAAGGTCCAGTCAATCCCCAACGGACTGCCTTGCATCTTCAACACCCAGGGCAACACCTGCCCCGTGGCAATCTGCATGACGGTGCCGTCCACATCGGCCTGCACGGTGATGCTACCGGCATCCTTGGCCGTTTGCCGCCAGGTGATGCCGTTATACTGGAACACGCCGTGCTGTTCCAACTGCCGCAGGGCCTGACGGGAAACAAACAGGAACGTGCCGTTGCAGCGGTAGACGTTCGTGCCCTTCTGCGGACTGTCCCAACAAAAACCGTCGCCGGTCTCCACCAGTGTTCGGGGGATGAGGTACACGGACTGGTTGCACCGCAGGCGCAGCGTGTCGCCATCGGTCGTGTCGATGCCCACCTCCCAGTTGCGGTACTGGCGGTTGAGGACAAACTGACAGAGGCGCGTGGCGGGAATGGACGGGAGCGCGTCCTCCTGCACGGCATGCTGCTGCACGACGGCTTCCGGCGACGGGGCTTTCGCGTCATGGCGTGGCAACACGAGGGTGCCGCCCTTCAGCAGGTCTTCGTGCGTCAGGAATTTCCGTTCCCATCCCTTGTCAGCGGTCTTCACCGTCAAAGTCTTGCCGTTGGGCAGGTGGAGGGTGTACTGCGGCACCATCGGGGCACCCACGACATAGAGGTTCTGGCCAGCCACGGGATAGAGCCCCAGCATGTTGAACACGAGCCACGACGACATGGCACCGCTGTCGTCGTTGCCAGGCAGACCGCCGGGGGTGTCGTCGTAGTTGTCGTGGATGATCTGGTTGATGCGCTCGGCACTCAGGTCGGGACGATCCACCCAGTGGTAGAGGTAGGGGGTCAGGAAGCTCGGTTCGTTGGCCACGTTATAGTGTTTGTGGGCAAAGAACGTACCGAGCCGTTGGATAAAGGCGTCCTTACCACCGCATGCGGCCACCAGTCCCGGCACGTCGTGCGGGATGCTCAGACTGTATTCGGCGGAGAGGGCTTCGTAGAAGAACGTGCTCCACCAGGGCAGATACCACGGGGCCACCTTCGTGTCGGGCTGGTAGGGGATGACGGGGTGATACACCTTCGACTTGCCCCAGGGCACGGAGTCGAGCCACTGCCCTTCGGCGTCGCGGGGCATGATGAAGCCGCGCATCCCCTGCCACTCATAGTCGCTGCGCCAGAGGTTCTTCCAGTTGCCAGATCGCTGGAGGTATTTGCGGTATAGGTCGTCATGTCCCAACCCCTTGGCCACCTGCGCGATGCACCAGTCGTCGTAGCTGTACTCCACGGTGCGGTTGCCGGCGCGGTCGATGCCGTAGGGGATGTAGCCCAGCGTGTTGTATTCATGGAGTCCGCCACGGCCGTGCTTCTCGTCAGGCACACTGTCCACATAACCGTCGTTGTCGGTGGGTGGCACCTCTGCATCCTTGACCATGGCCTGCAGCGCCAACTCATAGTCGATGCCTGTCAGACCCTTGAGGAAGGCATCGGCAATCACGATGTCGGCATTGCTGCCACCCTGCGTCCTGCCGTTCCAGTTGCCGCTACGGGCATCGGGCATATAGCCGTCGTGCCGGTAGATGTTCAGCAGGGCATTGACCATATCGCGCTGGCGGTCTTCGTCAATGAGGGTCAGCAGGGGCATGGAGGTGCGGTAGGTGTCCCAGATGGCGTAGTAGTCGTCGTAGTAGGGGGTGTCGGTGAAGTGGGGATTCTCGCCGGCCTTGTCCACGGGCATGAGCATCGTGTGGTAGATGCCAGTATAGAACATCCGCTTTTGCTTCTCCGTACCGGTGATGATGATCTTGGAGAGCTTCTCGTTCCAGGTCTTCTTCAGCGTCTTCCACTGGGCATCGAAGCCGCAGGAGGGGATGTTGCGCTTGGCGCGGTCGATGCTGACGTGGGAGATGCCCACCTTCAGGTTCACCTTCGCGGCATTGAACTGCACCGTCAGGCGTTCCTTGTCTGCCGTCGTGGCACAGCGGAACGGCACGTCGCTCTGCAGGTAGAAATAGACGGTATAGGGACCACCATTGTTCCAACCGCCGCGCACGGTGCTCCAGCCCTTGACGGCATACTGCCCCTCGCAGGCCACGTGGGAGTCGATATACTGCTGGGCTTCGCGCTTGTCGGGGATGGTGTCGATGCCGAGGAACGTTGCCGCGTCCACGAGTAGGCTGCCCTTCCGGCCGTAGTCCATCCGGTAGAAGGCGCAACGCTCCGAGGCCGTAATCTCGGTCTTGATGCCGTTGGCGTAGGTGCAGGCATAATAGCCCAGGCGGATGGTCTCGCTGCGGCGCTGCTGCACGAGGTCTGTCCCGTCGAAAAAGGGTTGCAGGAGGATGTTGCCATACTTCTGTCCGCCGCCCGTCCCACTGACGTGCATCTGCGAGAAGCCCTTGATGGCCTCGGGCAGCGGGGCCCATCCGGCGTTGGGCATACTCACCGCATCGGGCCCGGGCTTCGCCATGCCGTAGGGCATACACGGGCCGGGGAACGTCCGTCCCAATCCCTCACTGCCAATGCGTGGGTCTACATACGGGGTAAAGTCTGTGGCTGTGGCTGCGGCAGCAAGCATGCTCACCATCAGTAGCAGCCCTATCAAACCAGTCTTGCTCATATTGTTCTTGTAGTGTCTATTTAGTTTCAGGCCGCTAAGGTACGAAGAAAATCTGAAACCGCCAACATTTCACCCCATCTTACGCCTTGAAAGGGCAGAAAGTACATAGCCGGCAGAGTCAACCAGCAAGTGCAAGACGGGAGCAAAATTACGAATAATGTTTGTAAAACTCCTCC
>CAVBXH010000111.1:0-3853 GCA_963599475.1 Acutalibacteraceae bacterium
GCGAACAGCCGTGGGGAACGAAGGTGCAGACTCGGGTGTCGGAAAGTAAAGACGGCAACAGCAGCGTGTGGTCAGATGGCGATGTCATCAGCGTGCAGATAGGCGACAAAGGCACTCCCGGTACGTATGTACTCGATGCCAACGGCAGCATCAACGCCGAAAAATCCAGATATGCCTATTGGGAAAGCACGGCAAGCAGTCAGACCATCACGGCATGGTACACTTCTCCCAACTATACGGATGGAAACACCGTAAACCTTGCCGACCAAAGCAATGGACTGGCATATGTACTGAAAGCCACCGATACGAAAGATTTCAACACTGGGGCTAAGCTCTCATTCACCCACCAGCTTGCCAAGGTGCGCGTGGTAGCACAGGACGGCGACCAGGCTGATGACGTGAATGAGATCAAAATAAAGAGTTACACTTCCTGCTCCAACAATCAAGGCACGGTAGCCGATGGAACAAGCGAGGGATGGATAACAATGCATCAAACCACCTACAACGGTGGAAAATGCTGGGAAGCCAACGTGGTGCCAGGCTACACGATAACAGAGTTTCAGATAAATAATAAAACGAAGGGTGCGCTGAGCGGTACCGGTATTACGCCGGAAGCGGCAACGGTCAATACGATAGGCCTGCAAGTTGGCACCAAAGAGATAAACCTCGACACCTACGAAGGTACAACCCTGACCGTCAGAGGAAAGACCACCATCAAGGGCAACGAACAGCAAAAGAACCTGCAAGTCACCGTTGAACCCAATACAGAACTCACCCTGCAGGGTGTTAACCTTAGCTACAAGGGATCAGCTCCCGTTGTCTTTAAGGGAAATGCCACACTTATACTGGAAGGCGTCAATACATTAGAAGGAATATGTGACGTTGGGGATTATGGTTCCGGTTCAGGCATATATATTGAGCAGGGCACACTTACCATCAATGCCGATAATGAGAATGCATCGCTGACTATAAACAGAAAATACAACATGGAACCTAATTCAAGCGCCGGTATGGGTATCTATGTGACAAAGAATGCAAGTCTCATCATCAAAAACGGCAAGATAACTATTAAAGATGTTGAATCTAAAGGAGATGGCAGCGGTGCCGGTATTGGTAGTCAAGACGAAACTTGTGGAAACATTACCATAGAAGGAGGTAACATAACGGTTGGCAAATGTTCTTGGTATGCCGCCGGAATAGGAAGCCTTTACGGCGATTGCAAAGGCATCACCATCACAGGTGAAAATACGGTCGTAAATGTGTCAAAAGGGGACTATGCAAGCTGTTATATAGGTTCTGGAAGCGGAACGGTAACAGGGAATATTACCATCGGCGGCGGTGCCACGGTGAATGGCGTGAAGTACTCCAAGACACATACTGGCCCCTTGTAAAAATATGCGCTTGTATTGTCTGACATCCGTCCCTGTCTCGACTATATGAACTTGCAATCCGAAAGAAACAGCATATAAAAGCGACCAAAGTACCCCACGCGTGGGTGTTGGCCATACCCCACGAGTGACCCTTTAGGACACCCCACTCGTGGGTGGCAAACGAGATAGTAAACAATATCATTAACGACATTAAAAAAAACGACATGTTAGATTTTGAAATCAAGCAAAAAGTATTGAACGTGGGCAACCGCAAGGGACAGACCGTCTATTATGCACTGCCCAAGACACAGCAGAAACTGACGAACAAGATGCTCATCGACCGCATCGTGCGCGAGACCTCCCTCTCGGAGGGAGACGTGAAAAACGCCCTCGTCAGCCTCAGCAACGTGGTGTGCGAATCCCTGCAACAGGGCATGAGCGTAGACCTTGCCGAGCTCGGCTCGCTCCGTCTCACCGTCCCCTCCAGGATGATGGACACGCCGGAGGAAGTCACCGTGAAGGATGCGTTGAAGACCCCGAAAATCACCTTCACCCCCAAGCAGAAGATGCGCGATGCCGCAGGCAAGGTGGAGTTGAGCATCGGGGCGTCGTGAAGCCCTCTACTGCCACCAGTACGGACAAAGACGATGCGGAACATCAGTTGGGGTAAGATTGATGAGATATATTTTATAAGTTATTAAAAATATCAGAAATATGAAAGCAACGAAAGAATCTAAAAAACAACATTCGCGGATTATAGATGTGGCAAAATCTTCACAGTATAGCAAAATTGCACAGAGGCAACGTCGCATTATTGGATCGCAATCAGGGGTTCAAAACTCTTTAATCGGCATAAACCTTATGCCAAGTGGTGGATTGAGAGAAGTATTACCAGGCAACGGTAGAGGATACAGTTCTTTAAGTAATAAAATTGCCGGACATACCAGTATAATCTCACAATCAAACAATAATTTTTCTGGGCGTGGTTTCTCACCAAATGGTTGGGTCAGATCAGTATTGGTAGGAATAACGGGTTTTTTACCATTTTTAAATCCAATAGATGTTCAGGGAAATTATCATAGAGAGCCACGTGATATTATAGAAGATCCTCGTGCAATTCAATTGTTGATTCCTGTTACTCAACAAACTCAACAAATATGGGAGGATCTAATGGGTAATGAAGGCGTTGGTGGAATCTATTCATATAGCCCACAATCAGCTATGGTAAATAATTTGGATGGTATTGGTTCGGATAATTGTACTACTATAGCCATTCGTAATGCAATACATTTTACCATAATATTACTTAAAGATGGTACTGTAGCTATAGATGATAAAACAAATCTATTAATCTTAAAGAACGTATTAGAATCTATGATGGAACAGGTTGTGAACCAAAATCTTAACAGAAACACATCTGTTGGTACACAAGGAAGAACAATGCGCGCAATGAGTGATATTTGGACTTTGAATGACAGAGGGCAATAACATGACACATGGCCAATATGCTTTATTCTCTGACGTCAATGAGTGTCAAAATTTACAATCCGTAACGATAAAGTAACATCGTTCTTTACAGAGTAATGGCTGTGCCTCGGCAACGCCGTTCAAACAAGTTTGACTGACATTTCGTTAGCTTCACTGAAAACTGGCTGCATTCAGTTTGCACGTTCTTTGACATACTGGAAAAAGGCATCTTTACGATAAGCGAGCGCAGAGAGTGCTCCGCACATTCTGCCAAGCGAAGTAAAGATGGACGAAAGTGAATAATGGAAAGAAAATCCGAAGCATTTGATGGAGAAGCAGATAAATATCGTATCTTTCCTCTATAAAACAAAAATGCTTGCCAGCATAAGGTAACTAAAACAAAGGAAATAGGTATGGCCTTGCATAGATACCCACACAACTACCCGCACTTGCGAAAGAACGCAAATGTCATTATCAGTATACTTTCCTCTTCGAGTTTTACTCATACTGACTTCCATAGCCCCCCATGACCCTTAGTTAATTTGCAGACGAGGTCCAATCCCATCACAAAGATAATAGCCTTATCATGGAAGGTATATCATGGTCATCCGTTGTTGACGGACTCTTCACGATCAGGTTTGAAGTCGATATAATCTGTCTTGTCGTGCAAGACATGCCATACGGCAACAAGCAGCTTTCTTGCTACGGCAACGATTACCTTCATCTTGTTCTTCCTTCTCACAACGGTCTGGTGATACGAGAACCTGTAGAAGAAGCAGTCCTTCTGCCGACTGGCAGCCCAGGCACATTGGATGATGGTGTTTCTGAGATAGACATTGCCATGGGTGATTTTGCGCGACTTTATTTTCTTGTTTGACTCGTCGTTTCTTGGTCTCAGCCCACTCCAGGAGGCAAGGTGGTTGGCCGTTTCGAACTTGCTCATGTCTGTTCCGATCTCTGCGATCAATGATGTTGCGGCACGTTCCTTAATTCCTGGGATGGTCTGCAAGCGTCTG
>CAVBXH010000112.1:0-3649 GCA_963599475.1 Acutalibacteraceae bacterium
GCATTGTGGTTGGAATCCGACTGCAAATGTAGGAAGATTTCTCGGAACTTGCAAGGTTCTATATATGGCGCGGGAAACGGGTGCTTTAGAGAGCTGAAACAGGCTGTATATAACGGCTTTACGTATTGTTTCCGTTTTGCAGGGGAACTGCCCCAATTTTGTTTCTCGGGCCCGTTTTTCGGTCATTTTTGTTTCTCGTTTGTTTCTCCGTTTTTGACCCCTCTCTACACTCCCGAAAAGATGCGGAAAGGCAGGCTGTGTCTACATTCTGGCGCATACGGCCACCCTCTCGCCCGAAGCGTTTTGCAGGCGCAATACAAGCAGAATTGTTCCCAGTTTGTTACTTTTCCCGATTTTACCCCGCCTCTGACGCTGCGCGTCGAAGGGGGGGGGCGAGGGGAAATCGGGCTTTTATTTTGTATTCCCTCGCTTAATCGTACTCTGATGCTGCGCATCGAAGATACTCGCGCTCGGAAAAACTCAAATAAATTTGCTTTCAGCTTATTTTGTCGCGACTCAACAGAGGAAAAGCTCGCTTTTCTCTGCATTCGCTGCTTCAAAATTTGGTTTTTCCCTCGCTTAATCGTATCTTTGCAGGCAAAAACAGAAGGAAATGGCACAAACCGTAACATTCAATCCTGCACAGATGCAGTTGCTTGATATGATGTCGTTCATCAAGACGCCAGAGGCACTGAACGAACTGAACACCGTCATTTCGGACTATTTTGTCCGTAAGGCAGATGCCGAGATGAACCGTATGTGGGAGGATGGTGTCCTCAGCGAGGAACGGATTGAGGGTTTTCGCCATTTGCATGAGCGCACAGCATACAACAAACCTACATTGTAAACGGGGCAAATGATGAACATCGTACTGGACACGAACTGCCTCCTTATGTCTATTGCCGCAAGGAGTCCCTACCGCTGCATTTGGGACGCCTTTCTCGGGAACGGCTATACGCTCTGTGTGTCCAACGAAATCATTGAAGAGTACACGGAGGTTCTGGGGCGCAACTTTTCTCCGTCGGTGGCAGAGGCTATTGTCTATGCGATATTGACCAGGCCGAATGTCGTTCGCAAAGATCCTCACTATAGTTTCGGACTGATTGTGGCTGACAGGGATGACAACAAGTTTGTGGACTGTGCAATTGCGGCCAATGCCAAATGCATTGTGACGGAAGATAACCATTTTAAGGTGCTGAAGGATATTTCCTTCCCTCATGTAGAGGTCGTGGGCATTGACGAGTTCAAGATGCACCTGATGAGGCGATGCATATAAGGGGAACCAGAGAGCTTGAAAAAATAAATTGGCATTTATTTTGTATTCTCTTCGCTTAATCGTATCTTTGCAGGCAAAAACAGAAGGAAATGGCATTACCCATAGCATCCATACCGGTTCTGACCGGTGAAGTCGCACGGCATTTTGAGGCCGAGGCACAGACCAACTATCAACGGTTCCTCAATCGGACTCCCGAAGAGGAGCAACTGGTGAGGGAGCGGTTTGAAAAGGGAATGGCAATCGTCCGCAAGGTGCTCCAAAATTCAACATTGGGATCGGTATGAGTTTCCTCTATGACGAGTGCATCCTCGGCGAACTGACAGACACAAGGGACATCAAGGACTTTACGTGTGGAGACAAAGATCTTGACGATTTCTTTTCCTGCGATTGTTTTGCATACGCCAGACAATTGCTGGGCAAGACTTATTGTTATCGGCTGAAAGCTGACAGGCGGAAGATAGTCTGTGCCTTCACCCTCGCAAATGCTGGCATTAGAGTCAGCGATTTGCCCAATGCCAGACGGAAGAAAATAGAGACAAACATACCTCATGTCAAAGCATTGAAGGACTATCCGGCCGTTCTTGTCGCGCGACTGGGTGTCTCTACAGAGTTTCGATCAAAACATATTGGCAGCGATGCGCTGCAATACATCCGGTTTTGGTTTCTCGACCCGTACAACAAGACGGGTTGTCGCTATGTGCTGGTAGATGCCTACAACAATCAGCCAACGCTATCGTTCTATGAAGCTAATGGCTTTGCCACTGTTTTCAGTACAGAGCAACAGGAGAGTGACTACCGCCATTTGGGCGACGGAGTAAGGTTGAACACACGACTTATGTACTACGACTTGATGTGTGATGTGACACGGGAAAAATAACACATAAAACCATGACAAAAAGCAAAAAGGCCGTGAAGGTCAAGGAACCCATACGACTGAGAATGAAGGAACTGCGCAGCGGCTGCCAGAGCCTCTATTTGGACACCTACCGGGACGGGCAGCGCACCTACGAATACCTGAAGATGTACCTCGTGCCAGAGACGGACGACGACGCACGGCGACAGAACCGAGCCACGCTGGCCGCCGCCAACAAGATAAAGGCTGACCGCATCATCGCACTGACCAACGGTGAGGCGGGCATCAAACCAGCCAAGGACGGACGGAAGATGCTGTTGCTGGACTGGATGCAGCACTACCGCGACCGGCAGGCGCGCCTCGGCAGGAAGGACGGGCGGCAGATAGAGACGGCGATACGCATCCTGCAGATGTATGCTGGCACGAAGGTCACCATGGATCGCGTGGACAAACGCTTCTGTCAGGGCTACATCGACTTCCTGCTCACGGAATACAAGCCCAACGGCAGGAACCTCATGGCCTCCACTGCCCACAACTACTACCGGGTGCTGAACGGGGCACTGAACGCTGCCGTCCGCGAAGACCTTATCCGCCTGAACCCCTTCACGCACATCAGTAGCACGGAGAAGATCCACGCACCGGAGAGCCACCGCGAATACATGACCATCGACGAGGTGCGCCGCCTCATCGACACCCCGATGAAACGCCACGAGGAGGTGAAGGCGGCCTATCTCTTCTCGTGCTTCTGCGGACTGCGCATGAGCGACATCATCGGACTGAAATGGGGCAACGTGTTTCGCGACGGTGAGCAGGTGCGCCTCGAAATCACGATGCAGAAGACGAAGGCGCCCATCTACCTGCCCCTCTCGCCCGAGGCACTGCGCTGGATGCCGGAGCGCAACGGGAAACGGCCGCACGACCCGGTGTTCTGCCTGCCGCCGCCCAGCATCATCAACATCCTCATCAAGCCATGGGCCAGGGCTGCCGGCATCAGCAAGCACTTCACCTTCCACACGGCGCGCCACACCTTCGCCACGATGATGCTCACGCTGGGCGCCGACCTCTACACCACCAGCAAGCTCCTCGGCCACGCCGACGTACGCATGACGCAGGTCTATGCCCGCATCGTCAACCGCAAGAAGGACGAGGCCGTCAACCTCGTCAACGGCCTCTTCGGCTGACCCCCTCTTTCCCACGCGCTGCCGAGCGAGATTTTTTTCTCTCGGCAGAGAAAAAGATTTTGGGTGAGGATTTTTTGGTATTTCGAAACTTTTATCGTACCTTTGGCGCGTTAACATCATATTTGACACTTAACACTGAAAGAAAGCTATGGAAGAAATGGTACGTTGCTACCCCGTGGGGGTACAGACTTTTGAAAAGGTTCGGGAGGGGAATTACCTCTATGTGGACAAGACCCAATACATCGTGGACTTCCGCAAGAAGCAGATGAAATATGTCTTTCTGAGCCGCCCGAGGCGGTTCGGCAAGTCGCTGTTCGCCTCCACGCTCCACGCCTACTT
>CAVBXH010000113.1:0-3335 GCA_963599475.1 Acutalibacteraceae bacterium
GGCCCTATAGTACATAGCCCAGGGCAACACCCTGGGTTTGTGTTTGTATGTATGTACGCGCCCTGTAAGGGCATAAGTCCTTAGGCTGGCACGTAATGGGTTATGTAGTTTCTGCCCTTTCATGGCGGCGGTTTTGGGGGTTAATGGGAGGCGTCGGGGACTTCAGCGAGAATGGTGTCGGGCGGTGTGCCCATGCGCGTGATGGCGGAGATCTTGTGGCCGCCGTTGGCATTGAGGGAATGGCCGCAGTGGTAGAGTGTGTCGTCGACGACGAGCCAGCGGTCGTGGGAAGCCTTGCGCCACGTTCGGATGTCGATAGGGGCATCGGGGAAGAGGCGGTCGTGTTCGTCCATGAGGCGACGCATGCCTTGTCCCACTCCTGCGGTGTAGACGGTGGCAGACACGCCAGGCCGCCTTGTGCTGAGGATGTCGAGCGTGAGGGCGGAGATGTAGGCATCGATGATGACAACGCGACGAGTGGCTGTGCGGACGAGGTTTTCCAGTGCGACGCGGGCGGTGTAGAAGTCGCCCTCGAAGAACACCATTTCGGCCGGCGGCGTGGCGGTGCGGATGAAGAAGTCGAGCTGCTGTTGCTGCTTGGCCTGCGTGTCCTCGATGTGTGTCATGCGCTGGTCCATGTGCTCCTGTAGGGCTATCAGATGCTGGTTGACGGAGTAGCCTTTGAGAAGGTGGTCTTTGAGGATGCGCGTTGCCCATTGGCGGAATTGGGTGCCGCGCTGAGACTTGACCCGATAGCCTACGGAGATGATGACATCGAGGTTATAGAATTTTGTTCTGTAGTTTTTGCCGTCTGCGGCAGTACGTAAGGATTCCTTACATACTGCTTTTTCTTCCAGTTCGCCCTCCTTGAAGATGTTGCGAATGTGCATGGTGATGTTGTTTCGTGTGCTCTCGTCGGGCTGGTAGAGGACGATTTGGGAACTGTTGTCGGGCGTTGACATTGGGGCGGTATTCATTGGAGGGTTGAATGTTTATCCCACCTGCCATTCCAGCGTATTCACGCCGTCCTTCAGGCTGAAGTTCATGCCGACCTTCACCACGGGCTTGTCCTGCATCCGGAACGCATCGGCGTAGTGGCGAGACTCAATCTGGGCGAGAGCCTCCTCTACACTGCCATTGATCTTCAGTTCCATCACGTAGATGGTAGACTGCGTCACGAGGGTGATGTCTATCCTGCCCTTTGCCGTGTGTTGCTCCACCTGGATGCGGTAGTCGGTGAGCAGGGCGAACATGATGTAGAACACCTGCTGCCAGTGACCCTCATAGTGCGTGTTGTCACAATAGGGCACGGTCGCGAGGAAGTCGGCGAGGAGTTGCAGGCCGTCGTCGATGTTGCCACGATTCAAAAAGGTGGAGAGTTCGGCTATCGCCACCCGGCCCTCGTCCGTCCTTCTGTCCAGATAGCCGGGCAACAGGCTGTCGAAGAGTCCCACCCGTATTTCTCGGTTTGGAATGTCGAGCGTATAGAGGTCGGCTTCCTTGTCATAGTCCTTGATGGTCAGGTAGCCGCTCTGGTAGAGTAGCGGCGTCAGCGACGACATCGTTTCCGTGGCCGCATCAAAGGAGGCCGCCTTGGCCTTTGTCCTCCCCAACTGTGAGGGCTTCACATTGAATTTCCTCATCATGTTGATAAGGTAAGTCGGCGTGCCCGATCCAAACCAGTAGGCATCAATCTTTTGCGCGTTCATGGCCTTGATCAGACTGAACGGGTTGAACACGTCCTCGGAGTGTTCGCTGAAATGGTAGCCGTCGTAGTAGTCGGTCAGCTTCTGCAGACACTCCTCGTAGGTCAGGCCGAGAGCCTTGCCCAGTCGCTCCACGTCGGGCTGCATAGTGGTGGTCAGCTCCGTCTTGCTGATGCCGCAGATGGCCGAGTACTGGTCGTACATGCTGATATTGTCGAGGTTGTTCAGTTCGCTGAAGATGCTGAGTTGCGAGAACTTCGTGATGCCCGTGAGGAAGGTGAACTCCAGATAGGGGTCGAGCTTCTTCAAGGGACTATAGAAGTTGCGCATCACGTTGCGGAGCACAGGCAGCTGCGTCTCCTCGTGCACCACATCCAAGAGCGGTGCGTCGTACTCATCGATGATGACCACCACCTTCTGGCCTGTCTGCTCATGGGCGCGCCTGACGAGTTCCATGAGTCGGAGGTTGGCGTCCTTCTTTTCGCTCTTGTAACCGAAGACGGCCTCCTGTTCGTTGAGAATGTCCGACAAGTAGCCTTCCAGTTGATCCTTCTCCATGTGCTTGCCGCCACTCATGTCGAAGTGCAATACGGGGTGCTTCACCCACTCCTTTTCGTAGTCGGCAATGGCCAGTCCCTCGAACAGCTCCTTCTTTCCAGCAAAGTAGGCATGGAGTGTAGAGGCAAACAGCGACTTGCCGAACCGCCGGGGGCGGCTCAGGAAGACATATTTCATCTGCTTCTTGCGGAAGTCCACGATGTATTGGGTCTTGTCCACATAGAGGTAATTCCCCTCCCGGATGTTCTCGAAAGTCTGTACCCCCACGGGGTAGCAACGTACCATTTCTTCCATAACTTTCTTTCAGTGTTAAATATTGAATGTTTATTTCACCTGCCATTCCAGCGTATTCACGCCGTCCTTCAGGCTGAAGTTCATGCCAACCTTCACCATGGGCTTGTCCTGCATCCGGAATGCATCGGCGTAGTGGCGAGACTCGATCTGGGCGAGGGCTTCCTCCACACTGCCGTTGATCTTCAGCTCTATGACATAGACGGTAGACTGCGTCACGAGGGAGATGTCGATGCGACCCTTGGCCGTGTGCTGCTCCACCTGAATGCGATGACCCGAGAGCAGGGCAAAGATGATGTAGAGCGTCTGCTGCCAGTGACCCTCATAGTGGGTATTGTCACAATAGGGCACGGTCGCGAGGAAGTCGGCGAGGAGCTGCAGGCCGTCATTGATGTTCCCGCGCCGAATCTGCACCGCCATACGCGCTGTCGCGGTGTTGCCGTTAGTAGTGTCGCGTCCCAGATAGTGGGGCAGGAAGCTACGGAACAGTCCCGTCCGTATCTCGTTGTTCGGAATCGCCAACAGATAGAGGTCGGCTTCCTTGTCATAGTCCTTGATGGTGAGATAGCCGCTCTGGTAGAGTAGCGGCATGATGGTTGTCATCGTCTCCGTGGCCGCATCGAAGTCGGCGGCTCCCGCCCAT
Organism: Acutalibacteraceae bacterium; assembly: GCA_963599475.1. Lineage (GTDB taxonomy): Bacteria > Bacteroidota > Bacteroidia > Bacteroidales > Bacteroidaceae > Prevotella. Next base: position 3,199 of record CAVBXH010000113.1, read on the forward strand.
TGCTCTTCCCCCAAGTTCATAGGCAGGAAGTCGAACTTCCGCATCATGTTGAGGAGGTAGGTGGGCGTGCCCGATCCAAACCAGTAGGCATCAATCTTTTGCGCGTTCATGGCCTTGATCAGACTGAACGGGTTGAA
>CAVBXH010000114.1:0-3225 GCA_963599475.1 Acutalibacteraceae bacterium
CTAATTCGGATAAATTGTCTAATTTTGCATTCATAACAGTTACTCTTTAAATTGGTGCTTCTATGTTTGTTAGCTCTTACAAAGATACAACTTTTTATTGAGAAACTGTTATTTTTACGGCACTTTTATGGGGTGGGAAACTTTAGTAAATAATACGTAAACAATTCCAAGGTGTAAAGATGCCAAAAAACAAAGAGAATGCCCTTGAAAGCATCCTCTTTTTATGCACTCAGCGGAGAGGGAGGGATTCGAACCCCCGGTACCTCTCGGTACGACGGTTTTCAAGACCGTTGTAATCGACCACTCTACCACCTCTCCTATATACGATGGTGAAAAAGCGGTGCAAAGGTACGGGTAATTTCCCGAATACACAAATTTCGCGGCGTTTTTTTGCTATATCGGCCAAAAATATGTAATTTTGTGGCATGATTTACCCGAAGAACTTTGAAACGAAAATCGGTTTCGACGAAATACGCCAACTATTGAAAAGACACTGCCTCAGCACCCTGGGCAAGGAGAAGGCAGACGGGATAGGCTTCACCGACCAGGCAGACACCATCAATGAATGGCTGGAACAGGTAAGGGAGTTCCGCCGCCTGCAGCAGGAAACAGACACGTTCCCCCTCAACTATTTCTTCGATGTCCGGCAGGCCATAGAACGCATACGACTGGAGAACACGCATCTAGAGGAGGACGAGCTATTTGACCTGCGGCGGTCGCTGGATACCATCTCGCAGATTGTGACCTTTCTGAACCGCAACGAGGGCGACGACGACAATCCTGCATACCACTACCCTGCCCTCCACCGGCTGGCTGCCGAGGTGCAGACCTTCCCAGCCATGATGCGACGCATCGACTCCATCCTCGACAAGTTCGGGAAAATCAAAGACTCCGCCTCCATGACGCTGGCTGGCATACGCCACGAGCTGGCACAGACGGAGGGCGGCATCTCGCGCACCCTATACACCATCCTGCACGCCGCCCAGCGCGACGGACTGGTGGACAAGGACGTGGCACCGACTATGCGCGACGGCCGGCTGGTGATTCCTGTGGCTCCGGCCCTCAAGCGGCGCATCAAGGGCATCGTGCACGACCAGAGCGACACGGGAAAGACCGTGTTCATAGAACCTGCCGAGGTGGTGGAGGCCAACAACAGGGTGCGCGAACTGGAAGCCGAGGAACGGCGCGAACTGATTCGCATCCTCACGGTGTTCACCGCTGAGGTGCGCCCCCACGTGCAGGAGTTGCTCGACTCCTACCAGTTCCTGGCACAGATAGACCTGCTGCGCGCCAAGGCGGAGCTGGCCGGGGAGATGAAGGCTTTTGAACCGCAGGTGAAGGACGAGCCGTACATCGACTGGATACAGGCCGTCCACCCGTTGCTGCAACGCTCGCTGGAAAGGCAGGAGAAGAAGGTGGTTCCGCTCGACATCATACTGACACCCGAGAAACGCCTGCTGGTCATCTCCGGTCCGAACGCGGGCGGCAAGTCGGTCTGTCTGAAGACCGTGGGACTGTTGCAGTATATGCTGCAGTGCGGTCTCTCCGTCCCCTTGAGCGAACGCTCGACGGTGGGCATCTTCCAGGACATCATGATTGACATCGGCGACGAACAGAGCATTGCCGACGACCTGTCCACCTACTCCAGCCACCTGCTCAATATGAAGAACATGATGCGACAGGCCAACGGGCGCACCCTGCTGCTCATCGACGAGTTCGGCGGCGGCACCGAGCCCAACATCGGCGGAGCCATTGCCGAGGCGGTGCTGAAGCAGTTCTGGAAAAAGCGCGCCTTTGGCGTCATCACCACCCACTACCAGAACCTGAAGCACTTCGACGAGCAGCACGAAGGCGTGGTCAACGGAGCCATGCTCTACGACCGCCACCGAATGCAGGCCCTGTTCCAGTTGTCCATCGGCCAACCCGGATCGTCGTTTGCCATCGAGATCGCCCGCAAGACGGGCATTCCCGAAGAGGTCATCAACGATGCCAGCGAGATTGTCGGGTCGGAATACATCCAGAGCGACAAATACCTCCAGGACATCGTGCGCGACAAACGCTACTGGGAGGGAAAACGCCAGACCATCCACCAGCACGAGAAGTCGCTGGAGGGGCGCATTGCGAAATACGAGAGCAACATTGAGGAGATTGAGCAGGAACGCAAGGCCATCCTCCGCCGCGCCAAGGAGCAGGCCGAGGAACTGCTACGCGAGAGCAACCGGAAGATCGAGAACACCATCCGCGAAATCAAGGAGGCACAGGCCGAGAAGGAACGCACCCGCCTGGTGCGTGAGGAGCTGAACGAATTCCGCCAGCAGGTGCTGGAGATTGACACGCGCGAGAAGGACGAGATGATTGAGCGCAAGATGCAGCAGATCCTGGCGCGCCGCGAACGGAAGGCCAAGCGCAAGGAGGAGAAGAAAAACCAGGGTATCACTCCCTCAACAGCCACTCCCGTGAGCGCCGACCACCGACAGCAGTCGGCCGCGCCGCCCATCACGGTGGGTAGCTATGTCTGCATCAAGGGACTGGGCACCGTGGGCAAGGTGGAGAGCCTGTCGGGCAACAACGCCGTCATCATCTTCGGCGACATGAGGACCAAGATGAAGGCGAGCCAGCTGGAACTGGCCAGCAAGCAACCCGTGCCGCAGAAGTCGGAGATGCCCCACGCCTCACTGGCCGTTTCCACCTCGAAGGTGACGCGCAGCACGATAGAAGACCGCAAGCAAAACTTCCACCAGGACATCGATGTGCGGGGTATGCGCGGCGACGAGGCTGTGGATGCCGTGATGCATTTCATCGACGATGCCATACTGGTCGGCATGTCGCGCGTTCGCATCCTGCACGGCACGGGGACGGGGGCTCTGCGCCAGCTGATCCGGCAGTATCTGCACACCGTGCCCAACGTGCGCAGTGCCAAGGATGAGCACGTGCAGTTCGGTGGGGCTGGCATCACCGTGGTGGACATCGACTGAACGGGAGGGCAGCGAGCAACGACCCGTCGAGAAAGAAAAAGCCCCGCAGAACGCCTTTTCATCAGCATTCCACGGGCTACCCTTAATCACTTCGAGCCTCTTGTCGGATTCGAACCAACGACCCCGAGATTACAAATCACGTGCTCTGGCCAACTGAGCTAAAGAGGCGGGTGGGCAAGCGGTCTGTATCGCGCCGCTACAACCAAGTACCTTTGCTACGTTCCCGTCCTGGAGGATTCCGAGGGAGCTG
>CAVBXH010000115.1:0-3214 GCA_963599475.1 Acutalibacteraceae bacterium
CAAAGCCCAACAGTACTTGGGCATTCATCGGGCTGAATTGAAAATCGGCGTCCGAGGGGAAAGCCAAAGCCCAACAGTACTTGGGCATTCATCGGGCTGAATTGAAAATCGGCGTCCGAATGGAAAGCCAAAGCCCAACAGTGTTTGGGCATTCATCGGGCTGAAAGCCCAACAGTACATAGCCCAGGGCAAGCGAAGCGACACCCTGGGTCATAGACCACAGATAGAAGTGCGCTCTGTAAGAGCAAAAGTTCTAATATTCATCCCCCGCGCCGATTTCCCTTCCAGACGGAAATAACGTGCTGTTTCTTTCCTTTTTGAAGGAGAATACTGGATTTTTTTGTAACTTTGCAGACCAAGACAGAGAAAAATGGGACGACGGACAAAGAAATACGGAACGACGGCCGTGACGGCCATACTGGCCATCAGCGTGTTTTGCTATTGGCTCATGGTCAATCCCCAGCTGTTGCTCTTCCGCGAGGGACTGCAACTGTTCCTCTGCAACAGCGACTATCTGGCAGAGCGGTTGAGTGTGCCCGGCGGTGTAGCACAGTATTTGGGCGAATTTATAGTACAGTTCTTTCTGATGCCCGTCAATGGAGCCGTTTGCTACGCGCTGCTGTTCGTGGCAGAAGCGTGGTTGACAGCACGGTTGCTGCCAGCAGGCCGTTGGCGTTATGCGGCATCGCTATTGCCTCCTGCCGCACTGTGGTATGTGTCGACCGTGCCCACCATCCCGATGACGCTGACCGTTGCTGTCGTGCTGACCCTGACACTGATGGCATTCGCCCCGAAAGACCGCAGGCGAAGCGCACTATACACCGTCGTACTCATACCCGTGGGATACTGGTTGCTGGGGCCTGCCATTCTGCTGCTCGGCCTCTATCCCCTGCGCTTCCTCGCCGACAAAGGCCGAAGGCGTTCTGCCGCGATGGTCTCGGCTGGCATGGTTCTGTTGCTGGGTGTCTGTGTCTTCGCCAGCAGCCGTGTGGTGGCCTATCCCCTGCGCGTACTGGTGCAAGGCATTGACTACTGCTGGACTGCCGAGCTGACGGGGAGTGAGGAAGAACGACGCTACGACATGCTGACGCGACAACAGCAATGGACGGACATCGTCAACCGATACACGGCACACCCCACGGACAATCCCGCCATACAGGCTGTGGCACAATACAGCAGCTTCTGGCTCGGCATGACCGACCAGCAGTCCATGTTGCAGGGATTCGTTCCCTCGATCCGCGCGAAGCATTCCATTCCCGGACTGATGATGACCAGCGAGGTGTACCTGCGCGTGGGCATGGTCAATATGTCGCAGCGCAACGCCTTCGAGGCGATGGAAGGCACTCCCAACTGCAACAAGAGTGCGAGGGTGCTCCATCGGTTGGTGGAGACCAACCTCATCACCGGGCAGTACGACGTGGCACTGAAATACATCTCCATCCTCGAAGAGACACTGGTCTACCGCTCCTGGGCCAAGCGTATGCGCCCCTTGGCAGAACACCCGGAACGCATCAAGGAAAAGCCCTTCTACGACACCCTGCAAAAAGCCTTTGCCGTGACCCCAGACACCTTCTTCTAACACTCCGTTACCCCATGAAACAGATCGCTCCTCTACTCCTTTCTGCCGTCATTCTCCTGCTGTCGGCTGCCTGCAGCTCCACACCGCACGACGTGGTCAAAAGTGGCCGTATGCCCGACATCTATCCCGACTATACCGAGGTGACCGTTCCCGTGGGCATTGCTCCGCTCCACTTTGCCATGACTGATCCATTGGTGACCACGCTCGATGTCACGGTGAAAGGCGACCGTGGCGGTACGCTACACACCAACGGCAGCGAGGTCGATTTCGACCTGGAAGAATGGCACAGCCTGCTGGAAAAGAACCGCCATGCACGGTTGACGGTGACCGTATGTGCCGAGCGCAACGGGCGGTGGACACAATACGCTGACTTCCACATCTACGTTGCCCAAGATCCACTCGGCGAGTGGGGAGTGACCTACCGCCTCATCCCACCCAGCTATGCCATGTACAGCCAGATGGGACTCTACCAGCGCAACCTGTCCAACTTCGAAGAGACACCGCTGCTGGTCAACACACGCATACCCAACCAGTGTGTCAACTGCCACACGGCCAACCGCACCAATCCCGACCAGTTTGTGTTCCACGTGCGCGGCAACCACGGCGCAACAGTCATTGGGCACCACGGCCAGTATGAGGTGCTGCAGGCCAAGAATGAGGACCTCGGCGGTTCGATGGTCTATCCCTACTGGCATCCCGGAGGCCGCTACTGCGCCTTCTCCACCAACCAGACCACACAGATGTTCCACACATCAAAGAAGAACAAGCGCATTGAAGTCTACGACACCGCGTCAGACGTGTTCGTCTATGACACCCAGACGCATACCCTGCTCTGCGACACGCTGCTGATGAAGAAAGAGTGGGCGGAGAACACCCCCATATTCTCGCCCGACGGCCAGTGGCTCTACTTTACCACCGCCCGCCAACAGGTGTTCCCCACCGACTACGAGAAACAGCGTTACAGCCTCTGCCGCGTGGCCTTCGATGCCCATACAGGACGACTGGGGAACAAGGTGGACACGCTCATCCGTGCAACCGCCACCGGGAAGAGCGTCTGTTGGCCACGCCCTTCGTATGATGGTCGTTACATACTCTACACCCAAACGGACTACGGCTATTTCTCCGTGTGGCATCCGGAGGCCGACCTGTGGCTGCTTGACCTGCGCGACGGCCGTACACGGCCGTTGACGGAAGTCAACAGCAATCGGACAGAGAGCCTGCACACCTGGAGCAGCAACAGCCGCTGGATTCTGTTCACCTCGCGGCGCGACGACGGTCTCTACACGCGCCTCTATCTGGCGCATATCGACCAACAGGGACGTGCCGGAAAGCCCTTTATGCTGCCCCAGCGCCACCCCAAGGACTACTACCGTCGCCTGATGTATTCCTACAACACTCCCGACTTCACTGTCCGCCCCATCCACCTGCAAACCCTACGCCTGCAGCACGACATCGAAGACGCAGTGCGCATCAAGCCCCAAACTTTAAGTTGCAATGACCACGTTTGGACAACTCCACAAGTTTGTGTGGTCAAAATAAATTCGTAGACCCTAAATAGTAGTAATATATGCCAAGTATTTATTTTTTTCTGATTGATTATCAAGATAAAACATTATATTTGTAACATTAAATGTT
>CAVBXH010000116.1:0-3149 GCA_963599475.1 Acutalibacteraceae bacterium
CCAAGTGTCAGAAACCGAATGCCACGGTCATATACAACGACTTCGATGGCTACCGCAACCGCCTGCAGCACATTCCGCAGACTAACCGTCTTTTGGCTGACCTGCGCAAAATGGTGGAATCGGAAGGCATACCCAAGCACAGCTGCATCCGTGGCGAGCTGCGCGACCGTATCTTTGCCCGACTGGAGCAGGAGGAACGTGAGGTCGGGTACATCGACTTCATCACCATCTCCGCAGGACTGATGTTCTCCATGAAATACAAGATGAGCATTCCCGAAATGAGGAAGGAGGCTCTCTACAATAATATACGCAAGTCTGACTACCCCGCTTGCGACGACTATCTGCAAGGCATCACGGTGGTATCGTGCGACTACAAGGAAGTGTTTGCCCGATACAAGGACGTGCCGAATGTGGTGTTCCTTGTAGATCCGCCGTATCTCTCCACTGACGTAGGTACATACAGCATGTACTGGAAACTCTCGGACTACCTTGATGTACTGACTATTCTTGCCGGTCACCGTTTCGTTTACTTCACTTCCAACAAGTCGTCCATCATTGAGCTTTGCGAGTGGATGGGCAGGAACCCGACCGTGGGCAACCCATTCCAGAAGTGCCACAAGGTGGAGTTCAACGCTACCGTGAACTACAGCTCGCACTACACGGACATGATGCTGTTCACCGATGCCGCCTGACGGCGTTATAGCTCAATTCTGACGACACAAAAAGAGCGTTCCAAGCAATCAGCCGGGAACGCTCTTTCTGTTTGACACGGGGCAAATCAGAGCCGTTTTATCGCGACATACTGATATACCTCTATGGTTTCCACGATGTCCTCGTGGTCATGGTTGGTGATGCTCTGCGCAAGGTCAAGTTCTCCGAAGGTCTCGCCCTCCAAGTTGGCAAGTCTTCTGTGGATTTTGTCGGGCAGGTCGAATATATCCAGCGCGTCTTCCTTGAACGGGCTGCCCTCGCTGGTCGCGCCAACCCAGTCGGTGATGATGTGGAGAGTTATCTGTGGCTCGGCACGGTATTCCACGCCGTTTACTATCGGTTTCCACTGTATCGGGCCAAACTCCACGAACACGGCCGGTCTCTCCCACCCTTCTTCCTGTTCGATGAACTCCACGTTGCGGTTCCACAGGTCGATATGCTTTATCTCCGCTATCGCCCCGAGTTCCCTGCAAAGGAGATTATAAAGTTCTTTTCTCATTTTCGTTTGATTTCAAATTCCACATTAAAGTAGTCGGTGATGTTCTTTTCCACGATGTCGCGGACGGCCTGTTCCACTTCGGGTGAAACGCCCAGAAAACGCCTGCGCGGTATCTTGATGCTCTTGCCCTCTTTCATCAGCGCCATGTACTTCCAGAACTCGGCCTCGGTGCTCAGTTGGACGGTGCGCTTGTCGTTGCGCCTCTCGCCGTTTTTCTTGCGTCCGAATGAGCCTGTCGCATCGCGGTACTTCGCCCAGAAGAAACGTTTCATTTTCTTCGTCACCTTTATCTCGCCTCCGTCGTTGTGTATGGCCGCATACGGCAGCGTGGTGAAGAACGTGATGCTGTTCTCGGTAGTACGGCTGGATATGCTCTGGCGGAGAGTACCTTTGTCTATCAGTATGTCACCACCTGGCCGTGTGGGGCTTTTCCTGCGTTGCCATGCCTCGCTGAAGAAAGCCTGACGCTCGAAGTTCCTGTCGAACTCGTCGCTCATCTCCACCCTAATGTCGTTTAGGATATTGCGGATTATTTTCTGTACGTCTTGGTTCATCGTCAAAGTCAAACTGAAGAAATGTCTGTGCCTCCTGTGGCACTTCGTTCTTCGGGTCGCAGGAGGCATTGAGGAGGTTGTAGAAAGTCCGCTCGGATATAGCATAAACAGGATACACGAACCTCCGCCATATCTCGCGGTTGCTGATTCCGCTCTTGGCATGCTGGTCGTATATCCTATTTATGTCGGTGACACGTTTCTGGTAACTTGCTCCTCGCCTCTTTGCCATAAACTGTTTTTACTGTCTTTCTCTCGGTTTGTAGGGGCGGATGTCGTAGGTCATCTTCGCGCTGACGGTCACTCTGCCCGTGCCCTCACATTGTTCACATGTGTGCTCCCCGCCTGTCTCATGGTCGTGGAGCCGTCCCGTGCCGTAACATTTCCGGCACAGGGCCACTTTGGGTTTCTTCTCTACTTCCTGTATCATGTCTCTTTGTTTTTAGGATTCTGTCATTCCAAGCGGTATGGGTTTCCACATTCCGTTCTCGTTCTTTATCTCTGCCCTGATGAACTGCTTGCTCACCTCCGGCTGGTAGCTTTCCTCGATGATGCGCACACCTTCAAGGAAACGCTCGTCACCTGTGTCCTGCGCCACCTTGCGGAGCTGCACGATACGACTTGCCTTCAGCGTGCCCTTGGCATCGCGTGCCAACAGGCGAAACACCATGTTTACAAGTGCCTGCGTTTTGTCATCGTTGGCAAGGCTGGCGATGTACTCCTTCACGATGGCGATGCCGTCCTCAACCGTGTCACGGTAGCCGTCGGTCACATACACGCCGAGTGTGATGCGCTTGTTGCCCTCGGAGTTGGTAAACGTGTGGCTGCGCTGGTCGTCCTTGATTTTCGTCCTGAACAGGTCGGACTTCATCTCCAGTATGGTCTTGAAGTTGTCCATAACCTTTTGCTTGCTGTCCTTGATTTGCTCGCTGATGCCGAGAAGCACTGGTATTGAGTGCTCTATCTCATCGTCCACGAGTTTTTTGTACTCTTCACGCTCGGCCTTGGCTTTCGCCTCTGCCTCTTTCTTGGCTTTCGCCTCTTGGAATGCCCGGTACTCGGCCATTTCCTCTGCCGTCATTTCAACGGTCTGCTTGTTGTTTTCTTCCATGTCTTTGTCATTTTATGGGGTTAGTCCTCATCATAGTTCTGCATCTCTGGCTCGTCTATGAGCATCGCTTCCTGTTGTGCGTATGCCCAGTCTGCCAACTCACCGAAAAACTCGGCTGCCTCTTCACACTCCATGCCAAGGGAGGCTTCGAGAACTTGCTGTCTCAGCACCTTAAGTGCCTGTTCCTGTTTCCTTTCCATATCTTCAACATGTTGGGGTGTTTGCGTCCATGCGGATAACATAGGCCACGTCCACCTGTGGTTTGACTTCTGTCTTC
>CAVBXH010000117.1:0-3031 GCA_963599475.1 Acutalibacteraceae bacterium
CTTCAGAGAAAGCACCTACCCCCTATGGGATTGCACTTCTATCTTGAAAGTGGGGCGTAAGTACCTTCGGCCGAAGGCCAGAGGTAGTGCAAACCGAGCGAAAAACAAAAGAAAAACGCGTTTTTCTTTTGTGCTACAGTTTCTCGCCGTAGCAGAGGTCGCCGCAGTCGCCGAAGCCAGGAACAATGTATTTGTGTTCGTTCATGCCGCTGTCGATGGCGGCACACCAAACTGTCGCATCGTCGGGCAACACCTTGCTGACCGTTTCGATACCTTCTGGAGTGGCTATCACACAGGCCACGTGCAACTTGCGCGGTTTCCCCGTCTTGTAGAGTGCCTCGATGGCTGCCGCCATCGAACCGCCCGTGGCCAGCATCGGGTCGACGAGGAGGGTCGTCTTGCCCTTGACGCTGGGCGATGCCATGTATTCGGTATGGATGCCTACCTCGGTATGCTCACGGTTGGTGTACATGCGATAGGCGGACACAAAGGCATTCTCCGCTCGGTCAAACACCTGGAGGAAGCCCTCATGGAAAGGGAGTCCGGCACGTAACACCGTGCCCACCACGATGTCGTCCTTGGGCACCTGAATGTCGCACGTTCCCAACGGGGTTGTTACGGTCTTTGGCTTGTAATCCAACGTCTTGGAGATTTCGTAGGCCATCAACTCGCCCACGCGCCGGATATTGTTGCGGAATACCATCCGGTTGCGTTGGTAACTCTTGTCGCGCAACTCGGCCATATACTGGTGCATCACGCTGTTCTCTTCGTCGAAATTAACAATCCTCATAGTTTCTTCTGTTCATGGATTCGATAAGCACGCACAAAGTTACGAAATCCTGACGGAATTTTGCAAAGTCCGCGTGACAAATGTTTGCGATGCCTTCAGTTTTTAACAACTTTAACTCGGAAACCGCCCGCAGAAACGCTAAAAAAACTAAAAGGCTGACCACTAAATGAGGATTTCTTTGTAACTTTGCAGCCGTAAAAAAGCGGATAATAGTAATTTCAAACTAAAATAATTCATCATTATGGCAAACTTAGATTTGACACAGTATGGCATCACCGGTTCTACCGTGATTGCTCACAATCCATCGTATGAGTTCCTCTATGAGGAAGAGACCAAGGCTGGACTGACTGGTTTCGACAAAGGCCAGAACACCGAGCTGAACGCAGTGAACGTGATGACGGGTATCTACACCGGCCGTTCGCCTAAGGACAAGTACATCGTGGACGACGCACAGAGCCACGACAAGGTATGGTGGACTTCCGACGAATATAAGAACGACAACCACCCCATGAGCGAAGAGGTATGGGGCAAGGTGAAGGACATCGCCATCAAGGAACTGTGCAACAAGAACCTCTACGTGGTGGACGCTTTCTGCGGTGCCAACGAGGCTACTCGTCTGGCTGTCCGCTTCATCGTGGAAGTGGCATGGCAGGCTCACTTCGTGACCAACATGTTCATCCAGCCCACCGAAGAGGAGCTGAAGAACTTCAAGCCCAACTTCGTCATCTACAACGCCTCGAAGGCAAAGGTAGAGAACTACAAGGAGCTGGGTCTGAACTCGGAGACCTGTGTGGCCTTCAACACCACCTCGCGCGAACAGTGCATCATCAACACCTGGTACGGCGGTGAGATGAAGAAGGGTATGTTCTCCATGCAGAACTACTTCCTGCCGTTGCAGGGCATTGCCTCCATGCACTGCTCGGCCAACACCGACATGGAAGGCAAGAACACCGCCATCTTCTTCGGTCTCTCTGGCACGGGTAAGACGACCCTTTCCACTGACCCGAAGCGTCTGCTCATCGGTGACGACGAGCACGGATGGGACGACGAGGGAGTGTTCAACCTCGAAGGTGGTTGCTACGCCAAGGTGATCAACCTCGACAAGGAGAGCGAGCCCGACATCTACGGTGCCATCAAGCGCAACGCCCTGCTGGAGAACGTTACCGTTGCTGCAGACGGCAAGATCGACTTCGCTGACAAGAGCGTGACGGAGAACACCCGCGTGTCCTACCCCATCGAGCACATCGAGAAGATTGTAAAGAAGGTGAACGGCCGCAGCGCAGGTCCCGCCGCCAAGAACGTGATCTTCCTGTCTGCCGACGCCTTCGGTGTACTGCCTCCCGTATCTATCTTGACTCCGGAGCAGACCAAGTACTACTTCCTCAGCGGCTTTACCGCCAAGTTGGCTGGTACTGAGCGCGGCATCACCGAGCCTACTCCCACCTTCTCCGCCTGCTTCGGCCAGGCCTTCCTCGAGTTGCACCCCACCAAGTATGCTGAGGAGCTCGTGAAGAAGATGGAGAAGAGCGGTGCCAAGGCTTACCTCGTGAACACCGGTTGGAACGGCACTGGCAAGCGTATCTCTATCCGCGACACCCGTGGCATCATTGACGCCATCCTCGGCGGTGCCATCCTGAACGCTCCCACCAAGAAGATTCCTTACTTCGACTTCGAGGTTCCCACACAGCTGGAGGGCGTTGACAGCAACATCTTGGATCCCCGCGACACCTACGCTGACGCTGCCGAGTGGAACAAGAAGGCTGAAGACCTGGCAGGCCGCTTCATCAAGAACTTCAAGAAGTATGAAGGCAACGAAGCTGGCAAGGAACTCGTAAAGGCCGGTCCGAAACTCTAAACGACTCGTTTATTCTTTAGATAAAGCCCGTTTCCACCACTGGAAGCGGGCTTTTCCGTTGATATAGGCAGACGGAAAAGGTCGGACTACGACAGATTTCGGTCTATTCAACGACTTTCCATTCGCCCCCATTCCGAGAGCCACCAATTCGAATTATTTTCCCAGCTTGCTTTAGCTTCTTGATATGGTAAGCAACACCATCATCTATACCTTCATGGGATGCTGCAAACTGGCACAGGTCGATGTGCGCAAGTGGCTGAACTACTTCTTCACCCACATCCACGACTATGATGAGGATTACTCACGCGATTTGCTGGAGCTGCTTCCGCACAACCTCAAGCAGAAGGGCATCCTCTGACTTACTTTGAGAATCCTCCAAGAATCTC
>CAVBXH010000118.1:0-2887 GCA_963599475.1 Acutalibacteraceae bacterium
CTATCATGCGCAGTGAAGTCGGGCCACAATCAAAGGCGTTAATCTGCTGATAGTGTGGAAAATGTTTAAGGAATTTCATAAACTTTATTATTTTTTCTTCGGATTCTTGTTCCAGTGATATATCAGATGCGCCATGACGTAGTGCGGCAGGGAGCGGAACCATGTTTCGGTGCGGCCCTGGGCATTCACGGTATATTGGGTGGATGACAGCTGGTGGAACAGGTCGAAGGCTTCGATGCGTGCGATGAGCTTGCCTTTGAGGAAAGGCTGGCTGACGGAGGCATTTAGCACGAATTCGTTGGTGTTCAGTTCACTGCTGCCATAGCCGCGACGGCTGTACATGTTGCCGTCGGCTGATAGCGTGGTGTTCAGACGCGGCAGGGTGTAGCGGGCAGAAAGTCCGTACTGGAAGTCGGTGGCATTCAGCGTCTCAAAGTCGTACATCTTGCCCTCGGAGTGTCGCCAGCGAATGTCGCCCGTGGCGCGGACATTGAGCGCACCTTTATTATATTGTATGTAGGCGTTGTAGTGCTGCGTCAGGCTGTTGACCGCATTCACATGGCTTTCGGTATCACCCGACAGCATCATGTGGTCGAGCCAGTGGGTGAAGAGAGCATCGAGGCTGGCCTCTGCCGTCCAGTACTTGTTTTTGTCAAGCGTGTAGAAGATGCCACCTCTCACCCTGACGTCGTAGCTGCCATGCACGCTCTCTGGGCGATAGGTATAGACACCCGTGGAGGGATTGAAGCTGACCGCCTCCGACACCTTATTATGAAGGTAGCCGTAAAAGCCAGAGACATAGAAGTTGTGCCGTGCGCTGCGTATGTCCTTATACTCAGCTTCAAGCGTAGATTGGGATGTGTATGCTTTCAGGTCGGGATTGCCGAGGCGGACAACAAGGGGATTGGCATCGTCGCGGATGCTGAGCAGGCTGACCAGCGGGGCGTTGTAGATGGTGTGATAGAGGCGGATGACCCCGGGGCGGTGGCGGTCTTTCTTGGCGAACAGATGGAGTTCAAAGCGCGGCTCAAAGCGCATGGTGTTGCGGGTGGCCAGTGTGTCGAGCGGCCCGCGCTGGTAGCTGAGGCGCTCGTGCATAGGCGTGACATGCAGATACAAGTCCAGGAACTCCACATTGCCATCAAAAGGCATAATCTTCGTGGCTGGCACATGCTGCAAACGGCGAAGTTGAAGGTCGATGCCCGCCTTGTAGGTCTGCAGTTCGCTGTCGTAGGAGTTGCCGGGGTCGGTGGTGGCCGTGAGCATGTCTATCTGCGAGGCGAGCAGCAGCGTGTCGGGATGATAGAGCCAGTCGTGGGTCTTTTCTCGGCTGTACGACGGCTTCACTTCCAAGCCCGCATAGTTCATCTTGGTTTTAAGGCAATACCAGATGGGGGCATGTATGGAAAAACTGCGCTGGGAGTAGTCGGTGACATTGTGCTGATTGGTGGTTGAAGGAGTGACGAAATTCTCTATGCGGTACCGCTGCGCCCGCTCGTTCTCGTCCGAAGAATAGTCAACCGTCGTGGTGAAACGGAAGAATTGCTCTGTCTTCCCTATGTTCTTCAATGTCGGCTGGATGCGGGCATAGACATTCGCGCTCCAAGTCTTGCCGTCGTTGAAGCCGTCTGTGCGCTGCCGTGTCGTCAGGCTATCTACGAACTGCTCCATCAGCATCGAGGAATTGCCGCTGTATGACCGATAGTTAAGGCTGACATCGGACTCGAACATGAAGCCCTTGGGCTTGATGTACTTGAAGCGGTTGCCTATCTTCATTCGTTGGGCTTTCGCCAGCGAGTTCTGGTGGGTGGTCTGCAGCGGGTTGCCCAGTAGGAACAGCTCGCTGCTCCTCAGCATCTCCCCCTCGTCGCGGGTGGAGGTGAAGTCGGCGGTCAGGTTCTCCTGCACATTCTTGTCGGCCGACTGGTAGTCAATCTCCCCGGCTGCGCTGTGCGTCGTCAGCAGCGACTGCGGCACGGCGTCGGGCGTCCAGTGGTTGGAGCGTCCTATGTGGCGGCTCTCGTTCACGTTGTTCGAGTTGCCTAAGAGCGTATAGCGGGTGTGCTCGGTGAAGCCCAGCAGGAAGGCACGCCCCAGCCACCGCTCCTGTGTGCCGCCTGCCGCCTCCACGTTGGCGACGTATCCCACCTGGTGCTCGGGCTTCAGGTTCACGTCCATCACGAACTTCTTCTTCTCCACCTGGGCGTTCAGCGCACGGTTGAGGTCGGTGTCCTGGTCATAGACCTTGATGTCCTTCACGGTGTAGTAAGGCAGGTTCTCCATCAGCACCTTCGAGTTGCCGCGCATGAAGGAACGCGAGCCGAGTTGCAGCTCGTCAATCTTGCGTCCGTTGACGAATATCTCGCCCGCGTCATTCATCGTCACGCCCGGCATCTGATGGATGAGGTCGTCGAGCATCGAGCCGTCGGGCAGCTTGAAGGCCGTGGCGTCATAGACGATAGTGTCGCCCCGATAGTACATCTTCACCTTCGTGGTCGTCACCGTCACCTCTTGCAAGTTCACTTGTCGAATCTTGCGAAGCTCCAGCGCATCGTCGAGCATCAGGGCGCGGCCCTCGTTCTCGTCAATCGACAGGGGCAGATAGCCGTCCTCGTAGCCGTCGAGCGTGCCACGGATGAAGTACTTGCACGTCTTCCGCTCCGGTTCAATCAAGAACTGCGCCTCCCTCACCGTGCCGTCGTCCCTGTGCTTCACGGTGATGGGGATGGAGTCGATGACTACGGTGCTGTCCGCTGCCAGCAGCAGCGACACTTTCGCTTCTGTTATCGGTGTTTTCAAGAATGCGTCCTGCACCCTGCCGAACACGAGACCCTGAGAAAAACTATTCAATGATACACACAGGATCAAGGGCAAGAAAATGGTTCTC
>CAVBXH010000119.1:0-2750 GCA_963599475.1 Acutalibacteraceae bacterium
GGTTGCTGGAGCGTGGCGTCGGGCGTCGTTGCATCTACAAGACGCTGACTAATGTCAAATCGGCGCAACACGTCGGCCATACGGTTGTTGAGTCCGTCGCCACGGTTCACCACAAACACGTCGCACTGGAAGAGCAGCGAGAATGCCGTGACGTGGAACGAGTTGCTCACCACGCAGTCGGCATGGCGGATGAGCCACAGAAACTCCTCCGGCCCTGCGGTGCGGAAGAACCGCTGACCGTAGCGCAGCGGATGGGGACTGACTTGCCATATCTCCGCTCCGCGCAGACGGGCGAGACGCTGTGCCACCGTGCGTATCTCGCAGCTCCGCATAAAATCCTGCACCAGGATGTAGCGTTTGCCCATGGGGGCGATAGTACCTGTACGCTCAGCCCACCGGTCGGTGATTGCCGCCCAATGGGAGGCCGGCAAGAGGAACACGGGGTCGAGCACATAGGTGCCTTGTAGGTTCAGACGGCCAAGGATGTCGAGCGCCGACCGCTCTCTCACCGAGATAGCATCGAGGTGCGAAAGTTTGTCCTTGACAAAGCTCTCCGTACCGCTCACCAACCCATCGGTGGCGAAACTGGCGGCATAACTGATGCGCCGTGTCTCTGAACCGCCGAAATCAAGGTAATAGGCGGGGTCGGTGCCGTTGCGGAACGTGGTGTTCCATATCTGGTCGCTGCCGCAGATGTAGAGGTCGGCCTCAGGGGCATGCTCCTGCAGTTCGGTTGCGCTATGGTATATCTGTGGGGTGAGCGGAATGAAACGCTCAGAGAACTCGACGAACTCGCGGTGGCGTTGCAGATCGCGGCGGCGGTCGCCTATCTGAAGCAGCAGTTTGCCCCACCCTCGCAGTGACCGTCCAGGCCAGAACCACATCTTGCCCCGAAAGGTCATGTAGTCGGGGCGGTAGTCGATGACGCTGACCGTATGTCCCTTACTGCGCAGATATTCGGCAAGGGCATAGGCTTGCAGACGCGCCCCGTGGTTGTCGGCGTTCTGACAGGTGATGGTACAGATGTTCATTCGGCAAGCATTTCGTTTACTTTGCGACTCTCCGTCCTTGCGGTATCGTTGTTTTCCTTCTTCGCTTCCTCTATGATGCGCTGGCGCAGTTCGTCGTCAGTGGCAAGGCGCATGATGTTGTCGGCAAGGCTCTGGGCGTTCATCTCGGCGATAAGCCCGTTCTCTCCATGCCGCAACTGGTTGTAGACCACGGGGAAATTGGTAGACACCTCTGGTTTGTGGAGCAGGCGCGCCTCGCAGAGCGTGAGACAGAAACCCTCGAAAGTAGATGTCTGCACATAGATGTCGGCCTGCTTCATATAGGGATAGGGGTTAGCCTTCTGACCGAGCATCACCACATAATTCTCCAGTCCGTACTCTCTGATGCGCTGCTCCACAGCGGGACGGTCGGAGCCGTCGCCCACAAAATACCAGCGGAACCGCAGCCCGCGGCTTCGCAACTCGCGAGCAGTCTCTACGGCCAGTAGGTGGTTTTTTGGGGGGACTACCCTGCCCACGGTAACGATGCGCAGCGTGCCTTCGGGCAGCGCGTCGGTGTATCCCTCTTCGTCGGCCATGCGACGGATGAACTCCACGTTGAGTATGTCATACACCGTAACGAGTTTTTCGCTTGACGCGAAAGTAGTTTTCGCCATCATCGCATAGAGCTGGTCGGAAACGGCTATCACTTTGTCGAAACGGTCGTAGAACCGGCGGTTGAAACGCTCACGGTAGCCAGCCTTCACCATATCCACGTTCACCCACGCCAGTTTGCGTGCGGCTGTTACCTTCTTCGCAACATAGTAGGTAGGGAAGCCCTGCTGATATGCCACCGCCACGTCATACGTCTGGCGCAGACGCGGCATTGCGGTATGGAGTGCCGTCCAGCGCAGTTCGGCAAAGTGCCGTTTGGGGAAAAGACGGATGAGCAGGGAGTAGAACGCCTGGCATATTTTCATCCACCATCCACCACTACGGGGAAAATCCACGACATGCACCTGCGGTGGGATATAGCTCTCGAAGATTCCGCCGCGCCCTATCAGCATGAGATCAACATCGTAGCGGCTATAATCAATCAACGGCAACAGCGACACCAGACTTTTCTCTGCGCCACCGCACACCAGCGAGTCGATAAGAAAGAGGATTCGGCGTTTCTTCATCGCAGTTTCACCATTATATAATTATATCTACGAAGCATGCGCTCCAGCAATTGACGCAAACGCCACTCTATCTTGTAACGCAATGTGTATTGTGGTCGAAACATCTGTTGGGTGCGCCATGAGCCAAGGGCGAGATGATGCACGTAACTGTCGGCACTCTGCCCCACTGTGTCGAAGAAACGCGAGGGATAGACCGTTAGTGGACCGCATGTCTGCTGGCGGTCTGCAAGCACACTGGGGTCGTAGCCCAAGGGACGTGCCAGTTCGCTCTGTATGTAAGGAAGCAGACGCAGGTCGTAGCGCAGCGTCTGCGGCAGATCGCTATGGGGCGACGTGACGAAATGGCGACCATCATAATAGTCGAGGCAGAGTTTCAAGTATTCGTTGCCCGCCTCGGCACCGAAACAGTGGGAGCTGAGATAAACATCAGTATGCGGTCCGTCGATGTGCATGGAGTTCTCGCGACCGATAAATGCCCGGTTGTTGAGCATCGGCTCGAGTGAACGCAACACTTTGGCATCGGTGTCGAGATAAATGCCACCCTCGTGATATACAGCCCAAATACGCACCACGTCGGCAG
>CAVBXH010000120.1:0-2616 GCA_963599475.1 Acutalibacteraceae bacterium
AGGCCCACCAGGTGCGCCAGAAGGGTGGGGCGATGCGGATGGCCAGTTCTGCGGTAGAAGCCTCGTTCCAGTCCTGTCCCCTGAGCTTGGCACGCACCACGAAAACGTACCTACCCGGCGAAAGCCCCCGAAACGTGACTTCATTCTCGTCTCCCAGTTCGAACCATTTGTTGGACAGCCCCTTCACCATGTAGGCATACTCCACGTCTCCTGCCTGTGCCAGGTTTTTCACCGTAAAGGTCAGTCGGAAGGAGTTTTGTTGGTGGTCCGTGTGTATCTCTCCCCGGTTGCAGGGGAATACCAAGGTCTCTGTGGTCTCTGATGCCGTTGTGCCGTACACTTCACAGGAGGCAATGACGGCCTCCGAAACCCTTGCGTTGTCCTTCATCTGTCGGGGCTGGAAACAGCCTATCCCGGCCAGTGAACCGAAGCACAGCGTGCCGTCGGGGAGTATGGTGGAAGCCCCCGTCACGTAACAGCCCGACGGCAGATTGCTCTGTCGGCCGAAATGGTAGAACCGCTTTTTCCGGGTGTCAAACTTGGCCATGCCCGAGTAGGTGCTTAGCCAGAGATTTCCCGCCTCGTCTTTTTGTATGGCACATATATATTCGTCTCTCAGTCCCTGTCGCTTGCCGTAGGTCTCAATGCTTCGGGGATGGTTGATGTCTTTGATGTAGGCCAGTCCCTTGCCGGTGCCAAGCCACAGCCCCGTTGCCCCATCCTGATGGAGACAGTTGACGTTGGAGGAGGGCAAACCGTCCTTTTCGCCTATCCTGATGAATTTACCGTTTCCGTCAAAGATATAAAGCCCATAGGCGTTGGTTCCCATGGCCATTCTCTGGCTGATCTGCTTCATCCCGAATACGACGGCATAGGTCAGTGCCTTGTTTACGGCCGTGGGGCGGCTTATCTTTCCGTCCTTCCAGGTGTACATTCCGTATTCGCTGCCTATCCATATTGTTCCGTCGCGGTCTTCGTAGAAAGAACGGATGTCCGAGGCGGGATGTCCGATGTCCATATATTCAAACTGTCCCGTCGCGGGATGGAAGCGGAAAGCCCCTTCATCTTCCACCCCCAGCCAGATGCAGTCCTGGCTGTCGGCCATCATGCAGTGTACGAACGACTGCGGATGGCTGATGATGCCGTCGATGCGCCATCGGTGCACCTCGTGGTCTTGCCCGATGCGGCAGATCTCGTTTTCGCCGCCCAGCCACAGGTTGCCGTGTCTGTCGCTCGTTATGCCGTAGGTGCGTATGGGTTCCTTGTTCTGGTCGTAGTACCGCAGTGTTCGAAACAACGGTTCTTCCGCGGGGATGAAGTCCACGCCAGTGCTATGGTTGCCCACCCAGAGGTTCCCGAAGTTGTCGCAGGCCATGCTCCGCGTGTTGTTACTTGTCAGCTGCGCTTGCCTTTGTTCGTCGTACAGGAGTGGACCAGCCTCGGGAATTTGACTGTTTCTGACAAAACTGATGCCGCCCATGTCTGATGCCACCCAGAGGTAGCCGTCGCCGATGTCCAGGAGGTTGAACACGTTGTCGCCCGCTCCACGCCGGGCATGGCTCACCCGACGGAACGTCTCCGTTTTCGGGTCGAACAGTGCCAGTCCCATATTGGTGCCCACCCAGATGTTGTCGTGTCGGTCTTTATAGATGCACCGCACGTTGTTGCCGGGCAGGCTCTTCTCGTCACCATATTGGTGTCGGAGGTTTCGCGCGTGCTTCGTCTTCAGGTCCACGATGGTCAGCCCGTCTCTCAACTGGTGTCCAAGGTACAGCTGTCCCTTCCCGTCGTCCCTTCCCGTCCGGAGGTCCTTGATGTTACAGGGTAAGGTATACAGGCTGTGGGTTTTGGCATCCATCTGTTGTACGATGCCCTCGGTATGGATGATCCACAGTTTGCCCTCGCCGGCATCCGTGATGCAGGGGATGTCCGTGCTGGCCAGTCCGTCTTTGGTCGTCAGGTGCATGACCTTTCCCGTGGCACATTCGTAGACCCCCAGCACCTTGGGCGTGCTGATGAAAAGTTTGTCCGTCCCGGCGTCGTAGTAGAGCGCCTTTATAGGCTCCGTCCTGCCGTCGAAATCTGGCGTGTCGAAGGTGGTACACGTGCGTCCGACGATACGGTTCAGTCCCGATTCGGTGGCCACCCATACCGCTCCGTGTTTGTCGATGGCCATGTCTATCACCAGATTGTTCGACAGCCCGTTTGTGATGTCAAAGTGCCTTTCCACCGCGTAGGTCTGTGCGTGGGTCGGCATCGTCTGCAACAGCAGCGCCAGGAAAACCATTCTGAGTTTCATCTTCTTTTCTTTCTTTTCCTGCAAAAGTACGAAGAAAGGAGAACAATGGAGCGCAAAAAACACGAAAAATAGACGCAGACAGATAATAAGGTGGTTTTTGAATGTTTTCCGTCCCGTCTTTTGCCGGCCGATATGGGAAGGCGAAGCGGATTGCTGTATGAAGTCGAAAAGGAAGGCCGTGGAGAGCCATTTCGAGTTAGTATAGCAAACCATTTCGAGTTAGTATAGCAAACCATTTCGGTTTAGTATACTAACTCGAAATGAGTTAGTATAGCAACTCATTTCGAGTTAGTATAGTAACTCATTTATAGTTGGTA
>CAVBXH010000121.1:0-2532 GCA_963599475.1 Acutalibacteraceae bacterium
CGCAGTCTACCATCTACGTGATGGAACTGAAGATCAACGGCAGTGTGGAGGAAGCCCTCGCACAGATCGAGTCCCGCCACTACGCCGATGCCTTCCGAATGCAGGAGAAACCCGTGGTGAAGGTCGGCATGAACTTCAGCCTAAAGGACGGCGTGAATACGCTGGAATGGCAGGTGGGATAAACATTTAACAATCAACACTGAAAGACAGTTATGGAAGAAATGGTACGTTGCTACCCCGTGGGGGTACAGACTTTCGAGAACATTCGGGAGGGGAATTACCTCTATGTAGACAAGACTCAATACATTGTGGACTTCCGCAAGAAGCAGATGAAATACGTCTTTCTGAGCCGTCCGAGGCGGTTCGGCAAGTCGCTGTTCGCCTCCACGCTCCACGCCTACTTTGCCGGAAAGAAGGAGCTGTTCGAGGGACTGGCCATTGCCGACTACGAGAAGGAGTGGGTAAAGCACCCCGTGCTACACTTCAGTATGGCGGGCGGCAAGCACATGGAGAAGGAACAGTTGGAGCGGTATCTGCTCTATATTCTGACAGACCAGGAGCAGATGTTTGGCCTGCACAGCGACAGTCCTGATCCCAATGTTCGCCTCAAGAATCTGATAACGACGGCCTACCGACAGACGGGACAGAAGGTGGTGGTCATCATCGACGAGTACGACGCACCGCTTTTGGACGTGGTGCACGAGGAGACGCAGCTGCCTGTGCTCCGCAACGTGATGCGCAACTTCTACAGTCCGCTGAAGGACTGCGACCCCTACCTGGAGTTCACGTTCCTCACCGGCATCACGAAGTTCTCGCAACTCAGCATCTTCAGCGAGCTGAACAACCTTGACAATATTAGCATGTACGACCAATATTCGGCCATCTGCGGCATCAGCAAGACGGAACTGACCACCACTATGCAGCCCGACGTGGAGCGATTGGGCAAGGCTCTCGGCCTGACCTACGAGGAGTGTCTGCAGAAGTTGACCGACTACTACGATGGCTACCATTTCAGCGAACACTCCGAGGACGTATTCAACCCGTTCAGTCTGATCAAGGCCATGAACGCGCAAAAGATTGATGCCTACTGGTTTGGATCGGGCACGCCCACCTACCTCCTCAACATGATGCGGAAGTTCGACTTCCTGCCTACGAACCTGGGCGAAGAGCAATGGGTGAGCCAGAAACAGTTCGACGCGGCCACGGAGACGATGACGACCATCATACCGTTGCTCTACCAGAGCGGCTACCTCACCATCAACGACTACGACAAGGAAGCCGACCTCTACCTGCTGTCGATCCCGAACAACGAGGTGCGCGTAGGACTTTACGATGCATTCTTGCCTCACTATTTAGGTAACTGCGTGGTCAGTGGCGACACGGCGATAGCACGTATGTCAGTGCAGATCCGGCGCGGCAACATCAACGACGGCCTGCAGCTCCTCGCCGACTTCCTCGCGACCGTGCCCTACTGCGACAATACGCACTATGAGGGCCACTGGCAGCAGACGCTCTACATTATCTTCGCCCTGCTCTCGGGCCATCGCATCCACGTGGAGCAGCACACGGCAAAGGGGCGCATCGACATCACGCTCGTAACGCAGACCACCGTCTACGTCATGGAACTGAAGATCAACGGCAGTGTGGAGGAGGCCCTCGCCCAGATTGAGTCCCACCACTACGCCGATGCGTTTCGGATGCAGGACAAGCCCGTGGTGAAGGTGGGCATGAACTTCAGCCTAATGGACGGCGTGAATACGCTGGAATGGCAGGTGGGATAAACACTTAACAATCAACACTGAAAGAACGTTATGGAAGAAATGGTACGTTGCTACCCCGTGGGGGTACAGACTTTCGAGAACATCCGGGAGGGGAATTACCTCTATGTGGACAAGACCCAGTATATTGTGGACTTCCGCAAGAAGCAGATGAAATACGTCTTTCTGAGCCGCCCCCGGCGGTTCGGCAAGTCGCTGTTCGCCTCCACACTCCATGCCTACTTTGCCGGAAAGAAGGAGCTGTTCGAGGGACTGGCCATTGCCGACTATGAGAAGGAGTGGGTAAAGCACCCTGTGTTGCACTTCGATATGAGTGGCGGCAAGCACATGGAGAAGGAACAGTTGGAGCGGTATCTGCGCAATTGTCTGGAGGATCAGGAGCAGATGTTCGGCCTGCACAGCGACAAGCAGGATGCTAATGTTCGCTTGACAGATCTGGTAACAACGGCCTACCAAAAGACAGGACAAAAGGTGGCGGTCATCATCGACGAGTACGACGCACCGCTCTTGGACGTAGTGCACGAGGAGACGCAGCTGCCCGTGCTCCGCGACGTGATGCGCAACTTCTATAGTCCCTTGAAGAAGCTCGACCCCTATCTGGAGTTCACGTTCCTCACGGGCATCACGAAGTTCTCGCAGCTCAGCATCTTCAGCGAGTTGAACAACCTTGACAACATCAGCATGTACGACCAATATTCTGCCATCTGCGGCATCAGCAAGACGGAACTGACCACCACTATGCAGCCCGACGTGG
>CAVBXH010000122.1:0-2445 GCA_963599475.1 Acutalibacteraceae bacterium
TGACTAATGACTAATGACTAAATGACTGAAATTGCTTCAGTGATTTTTGGCATTTTCCTCGCTTGCACTACTCTGGCCTTCGGCCGAAGGCGTACAACGACCTGTATTCAAGCTGTTTGCAAGGAGATGGCATACATACTGAGGACAAACTCTTGCAGGAAAGAAAAAAAAATCGTAACTTTGCAGGAAAAAGTAGAAAACATGACCGAGGCACAGAAACAGCAGATTATAGAAAGCGGGAAGGAATATTTCCGCAGGATTATCATTCCCAACCACATGAAGAATATGGAGAAGCTCCATCTGGGGAGTTTCAAGGTCAACCCCTTCCTCGTGAACTATCTGGCTTCGTTCCTGTGTGGCAATACAGAGCCGGAATCGCTGGCGAAAGCCCTGCTCTATCCCCGGATACTGGGCACGAGTATCAACACCAGCTTCGGTCAGAACGTCCAGATATTCATCGCCCAAATGGCGGCCTCTGCAGGGTCGGCTTCGGGTATCGACGGGATAGACATCGAGTTTGTCGACGCGCTTGACGGCAGGAAGAAATACTGCCAGTGCAAGGCTGGCCCCACCACCATCAATAGTCCTGACGTGGCCACAATCATGGGACATTTCGGACACCTGCAGAACAAGGCCAGGCTAGATCGCCTTCCCCTCCAGATAGACGACATGATAGTCGGCGTGCTCTACGGCGACCCGAAGGAGTTGTCGGCCAACTACAAGAACATTGACAAGACCTACCCTGTATATTGCGGAGCCGAGTTTTGGGAACACGTGACGGGCGACCGCCAGTTCTATCACCGCTTGACCAAAGCCTTCGGCGAGGTGGTGGAGGAAGACGGTGTTGACGCGCGGCTTCACCTCTCGGAAAAGGTGAGGGAACTGGCCGACGAAATCCGTGAAAGGGGAGGTCTGTGATGCCAACGTTTCTCTCTGCAACAAATCTGGCCGACCTGACCGGTACCTCGCTCGCCACGGCACAGCGGTGGGGCGAGACGGGTGTCTACCCCTATCACCGGAACGAGAAAGGAAAGAGCGGGTTTTGGATGGAAGAGCTAACCGACGTAGAGCCTGTGCGCCTGATGCTCAACACCCATTGGGACGAGGAGTTCCATACCGTGCCCCTACGCGACTACACCTCCGTCGAGCTGTTTGCCGGGGCTGGCGGACTGGCTCTTGGCATGCACCAGGCCGGATTCCGCCATGTGCTACTGAACGAGATGGAATCGACGGCCTGCGCCACCCTGCGCCGCAACCACCCTGAATGGAATGTGCTGGAGGGCGATGTCCACGCCGTCGACTTCACGCCGCTGTGCGGCAAGGTGGACTTCCTTTCGGGCGGTTTCCCCTGCCAGGCATTCTCCTATGCAGGAAAGAAGGGCGGTCTGAACGACACTCGCGGCACACTCTTCTTCGAGTTGGCGCGCGCCGTCCGCGAGATACAGCCCAAGGTATTTATGGGTGAGAACGTGAAGGGGCTGCTGTCCCATGAGGGCGGGCGGACACTGGAGATCATCCGAAACGCCATCCGCGAACTGGGCTACACGCTCGTCGAGCCTCGCGTGCTGAAAGCTATCATGTACCAAGTGCCGCAGAAGCGCGAACGACTGATACTGGTGGCCATCCGAAACGACCTCTACGAGCAGGGGGTTCGCTTCCACTGGCCTGCCCCCTGCCGCCGCGTGATGACCCTGCGTGATGCGTTCTGCGCTGGGACGCTCTTCGACAGCGACGTGCCCCCGTCGGCCGGACAGCACTATCCCGACAAGAAAGCCCGCGTGATGGCGATGGTGCCTGAAGGAGGCGACTGGCGCGACCTCCCCGTCGATGTGCAGAAGGAATACATGGGCGGCAGTTTCTATTTGGGAGGAGGAAAGACGGGCATGGCTCGCCGCCTCTCCATGGACGAGCCTTCCCTCACACTCACCTGTGCCCCGGCGCAGAAGCAGACGGAGCGTTGCCACCCCACGGAGACGCGCCCCCTCACCGTGCGCGAGTACGCCCGCATCCAGACCTTCCCCGACCAGTGGCGGTTCGAGGGCAGTCTGACCAGTCAGTACAAGCAGATAGGCAATGCAGTCCCCGTCAACCTCGCCTATGCCATCGGGCGATCGCTCATCCGCCTGTTCAACGACATCGAGCAGCGACACCACGAAGCCACCCTTTTCGGCGAAGCCAACGCCATCGCCCGCAGGATGCTACCCTCCACGCTGTTCGACTGAGCCTCCCGCCCTGCTTTCACCAGAAACACACACATACCATGACCGAACAAGAAGAGAATCTCTTGGTTTTGGCATTGATCGGACTGAATTGAAAATCGGCGGACGAAGGGAAAGCCAAAGCCCAATAGCGCATAGCCCAGGGCAAGCGATGTCGACGGAAGTCAATGCCGGGCTGAAAGCCCAACAGTACATAGCCCAGGGCAAGCGAAGCGACACCCTGGGT
>CAVBXH010000123.1:0-2255 GCA_963599475.1 Acutalibacteraceae bacterium
CGATATATGCGAACACTTCATCTTGCGCTATCCGCGCTTCTCTGGGCTTCCGCCTCAATCGCCACGCAAGCCCAAACCGGCGACCTTCCACGCACGCTACCCGAACGTTGCGGCATCTCCTCTTATGAGATGATTCGCCTCACCGACTCGCTCATGTCGCTGCCAAAGACCAGCATCCACAGCGTAATGGTCGTCAGACACGACAGCGTCGTGGGCGAAGTTTATCCAGCGCCATGGAGCAAGGAAAGCATGCACACCATGTACTCATGCTCAAAAACTTTCGTGTCGGCGGCAGTGGGCATCGCTATCGGTGACGGCAAACTAAGGCTTGACAGCCGTGTGGCTGACTTCTTCCCCAAGACGTTCAACCGCTCAGCCAACTACAAGCGCATGACCGTGAGAGACTTGCTCACCATGGCGTCGGGCATAGAACCCGACTGGGTGATGCGCAACAATGGCGACGAATGGTGCAAGACATGGCTTGGGAAGCCAGTGGTCATGCCAGGAAAGCAATTTAAATACGACTCCATGTGCACCTATCTCCTCAGCGTGATAGTGCAAAAGGCAACGGGTGTCAAGCTGCTCGACTACCTCAAGGAGCGATTGTTCAACCCGATGCACATCACGGAAGTGGAATGGGAGACGAGCCCCGAGGGTTTCAACACTGGAGGCTGGGGACTGCGCATACAAACGGAGTCGCTTGCCAAGTTCGGGCTCTTGCTTCTCCACGACGGTGCATGGCATGGCAAGCAACTCATACCGTCAGACTGGGCAAAGGCCATGAAAGAGAAACAGATCGACAACGGTGCATACGGATATGGATACCAAATGTGGTGCTGCGAATATCCCGGGGCATCGCGTGCCGACGGTGCCTACGGACAGTATATCCTCATCATACCCGACAAAGACATGGTTGCCGTAATCACGGAGTGCACGACTATCGACGGCATCAACCAGCGACGCCTTTTCTGGCGGCAGCTCCTGCCAACAGTTACCGACAAGCCGCTCACGCCATCCGTCAACCCAGAACTTTACCTCCGACACATGAACAGCTACGAGCTGAGACCTGCCGAAGGCAAGGCCATCGGGGAACGTCTGCGCACGCCTCTCCGCCTCACATTGGGCAAGAGCCAACTGGGATGGTCAGAAATCTCCGTGAGCCGCTCGTCGCGCCCGGGGGAAATAGTGTTCAGCTATGTCCAGAACGGCGACACGGTGACACTTAACCTATTCAATAATGTTTGGACATCAATGCGCACGTCTGTCACACCTGTCTACTCCGTCGAGGCGCGCGGAAGGTTCAACGGCCTAAGCCGCAACTTCAACGTGGCAGGAAGCTACGGAGTGACCGACGACACGCTGCACGTCTCGCTGCAATATACCGATTGGGTGACCACGCTGAGCCTCGACATTCCTCTCGACGGGTCAAACTACGTGACGGTGGCAAGAAACCACGAGAATATTTGGCAGATACGGAAATAAAATGTAGATTTGCAGAAAATAAGTAATGTAAGACAGGGCAAGCAATATGGAGCAGGACTACAAGAGAATCCCTTACGGACGTTCAGACTTCGTTTCGATAATCGAACAGAACAACTATTATGTTGACAAGACGATGTACTTGCCGATGCTGGAGGACGAGGCTTACAACCTCTTCTTCATCCGTCCGCGCCGCTTCGGCAAGAGCTTGTTCTTGAGCATGCTGCATGCCTACTACGACTGTCTGACGAAGGACAAGTTTCACGACTGGTTCGGCAACCTCTGGATAGGCCAGCACCCTACATCCCTGCAAGGCAGATACCAGATACTACATCTCGACTTCTCGCAGATCGGGGGCGACATAGAGCATCTTGAGGAGAAGTTCAACTTCTATCTGGGCGTGGAGCTTGACGGTTTCGTTCGCGATTATCGCGCCTATTACTCCGAGGAGCTGTACCAGAAGGTAAACGCCACACAGGATGCCACGGGCAAGCTGGCTCTCATACAGAGCGAGGCAAGGTCGAAAAGGTACCCCCTCTACCTCATCATCGACGAGTACGACAACTTCACCAATACCGTGCTCAACGAGAAGGGCGAGCGCGTGTACTGGGCGATGACCCACGCCGAAGGCTTCTACCGCGACATTTTCAAGAAGTTCAAGGGCTCGTTCGAGCGCATCTTCATCACGGGCGTAAGCCCTGTGACGCTCGATGACGTGACCAGCGGTTTCAACATCGGGTGGCACATCTCCACCAAGCCGGAGTTCAACCAGATGC
>CAVBXH010000124.1:0-2185 GCA_963599475.1 Acutalibacteraceae bacterium
GCCCACAAAGATACGGAAATTCTTCTGAAACTCCCAAGCATCCCACCCGAAATCCCCGCAGATTTATGTTTAATTCACACATTCCCCTCCATTAGCAACTATTCAGCCGATCGCTATACATACAAACACAAAAAAAACCAGGGCGTTGCC
Organism: Acutalibacteraceae bacterium; assembly: GCA_963599475.1. Taxonomy (GTDB): domain Bacteria; phylum Bacteroidota; class Bacteroidia; order Bacteroidales; family Bacteroidaceae; genus Prevotella. The sequence continues at coordinate 151 of CAVBXH010000124.1, forward strand.
CTGGGCTATGTACTGTTGGGCTTTGGCTTTCCCTTCGGCCGCCGATTTTCAATTCAGCCCGTCTGCCATACGAACACGAAAAACAGGGCGTTGCCCTGGGTATGAACAGGCTGCCCCTTCAGGGCGCACATATTCAGACTGGCTCACTGATCTGGATATCCCTGTCTGTCACGAGCGGCGCATCAGCAGATGCAACTGCCACAGTGCAGGAAGGAGAATCATCAGCGAGAAACCTGCCGCCAGTAGCGCATTCCGCTCACCGCCGAATACGTCGGCCAGCGTCACGTCGTCTGGGTAGATGCGGAAGATGATGTACGCCATGCTGTTGTTAATCCAGTGGTACACCACGCCCGGCAAGATAGAACCTGTGCGCCAGTACATCCAGCCCAGCAGCAGTCCGGCCACGAAGGCATAGGGCATCTGTGCTGGATTGCCGTGCACCAGACTGAACAGCAGGGCCGACACGGCGATGGCCGTCCACGGGCGCATCCGCCCCAGCAGTGCGCGGAGCACGCCGCCCCGGAACACGACCTCTTCGGCCAACGGAGCCAACAGTCCGATGACCGCATAACCCCAGTAGTTGGACAGGATGTCGCGCATCTCCGTCTCCACTAGGTTGGGTAGTGCGGGCAGATGCTCCTGCAACCAGGTGAAGGGGATGGCCATGCCGAGTGAAGCGACGGCCGTCCACACCAGCACACCCCACGGCCGCGTCAGCAACCACCCCGGCGACAGCGGTGTCCACCGCCGCCAGAGGAAGACCGCCAGTACGGCCACATTGCTGACAGCCAGAGCCACGACCAGCCCCGTGGTCGCATCAACTGCTGCCGCCGTCCCCGACAGTAGCAGGGACAATCCTTGTACGACACCCATGGCCACCCACTGGATGGCTATGAAAACCAGCGTATAGCAGATTGCTTTCTTCATATCTTTTGTTCGTTAGTTTCTGTATTCAATGCGCGGAGCGCCGCCTCCCTGTCGGCCGATAGTTGCCTTTTCAGTCCGTCCATGTCCGCAAAGCGCTGCTCGTCACGCAGCCGGCTCACAAAGCGCACACGTACCGGCCGGCCGTAGAGGTCGCCCGCATAGTCGAATAGGTGCACCTCAAGGGTGGTGGGGCGGTCGCCGAACGTGGGACACGTCCCGATGTTCATCATGGCAGGCCGCAACGTTTCTTCGCCGCCCACCGATGCCCAGACGGCATAGACCCCCTCCTTCGGCACCAGCTTGCAGGCATCGGGGCAGATATTGGCTGTTGGGTAGCCGATTCGCCGTCCGACATGCGCGCCGCCCACGACGCGCCCCTCTATGCTGTAGTCGCGTCCCAAGCAATGGCGCGCCCGTTCAAGTTGCCCTTCTGCCAGTAGGCGGCGCACCGATGACGAGTTTACGGGGTGTCCGTCCTCCAGCACGGCAGCAGGGCTGAGGGCTTCCACCCTCATGCCCACCTCCTTGCCGTAGCGCACATAGTCCTCGAACGTGGCAGTCCTGTCGTGGCCAAAACGGTTATCGTAGCCTGTCAGCAGCAGCTGCACGCCGAGCTGGCGGTGCATCAGCCACATGAAGTCGAGAGCCGTCATTCTGGCCATCTCTTCCGTGAAAGGCAGCACCACGCAACGCTGCACGCCAGCCGCCGCCAACAACTCCAGCCGTTCGTCCAGCGTAGTCAGCAGCGGCGGGCATTTCTCCGGACACACCACGCGGAGTGGATGGCGGTCGAAGGTGATGACGGTCGCCACCGTCTGCTGCCTATGGGCTTCCTCCATCAACTGTCCGAGAACAGACTGATGGCCACGGTGCACACCGTCAAACACGCCAATGGTGGCCGTTGCGACACCTTCCAGATGCAGTGCCCTATCGTAGTTCAGTATCTCCATTGCGGGTGCAAAATTACAAAATTTCACGCAATAAGTTGCGTATTTACGAAAAAAGCCGTAACTTTGCACCACGAAAAAGTCCCGGACTTGTAGCTCAGTTGGTTAGAGCAACAGACTCATAATCTGGAGGTCATAGGTTCAAGCCCTATCTGGTCCAC